>NZ_JBVHQM010000027.1:0-120037 GCF_055567415.1 Streptomyces sp. NPDC026575 | reverse complement strand
GGTACCTCCCACGCCCTTTAGGCAGTGGGGGAGCAACGGCGACAAACCACCACGGCGGGACAGCCGACAACGTGGGACATCAGCCAAGCGCAGCGCTACCGGTATACATCGAGGCGATGATCGCCTCGATGTCCGGTTCCCGGACCGACAGGTCCACCAGCGGGTACCGCTCGGCGATCGCGGCGACCAGTGGGGCCGCGCTCTGTGCGGCGCCGAACGCCAGCCACTGGCGGGGGCCTTCGACCCGGACCGTGCGGGCGCCCGGGACGCCCTCGATGGGCGGCAGTTCCCGCTCCAGGTCGACCATCAGCGTCCGCTCGCCGTCGGCGGCCGCCCGCAGCCCGTCGAGGCCGCCGTCGTAGACCAGGTGACCGTGGTCGATGACCATCACCCGGCGGCACAGCTGCTCGATGTCGGTCAGGTCGTGGGTGGTCAGCAGGACCGTGGTGCCGCGCTCGGCGTTCACCTCGCGGAGGAACTGCCGGACCTTCGCCTTGCTGATGACGTCGAGGCCGATGGTCGGCTCGTCCAGATAGAGCACCTCGGGGTCGTGCAGCAGCGCCGCCGCGATATCGCCGCGCATCCGCTGCCCCAGGGAGAGCTGGCGTACGGGTACGGCCAGCAGCGGGGCGAGGTCCAGCAGTTCCACGCAGCGGTCGAGGTTGGCGCGGTAGACGGCGTCGGGGACCCGGTACATCCGGCGCACCAAGTCGTAGGAGTCCTTCAGCGGCAGGTCCCACCACAGCGTGGTGCGCTGGCCGAAGACCACCCCCATCCGGCGGGCGAGCCGGGTCCGTTCGCGCGCCGGGTCGATGCCGGCGACCCGCAGCCGGCCGCCGCTGGGCACCAGAATGCCCGTCAGCATCTTGATGGTGGTGGACTTCCCCGCGCCGTTCGGCCCGATGTAGCCGACCATCTCGCCGCGCGGCACCTGGAAGGTGATGCCGTCCACGGCCCGCACCTCCTGGCGGACCCGGCGCAGCCGGCCCGCCCTGCGCCGCACCGTGAAGGTCTTCTCGACGCCGTCCACCACGATCAGCGGCTCCGCCGCGGCCCCGTCACCGCTCACTCCACGACTCCTTTTCGTATCCGCTCTTCGATGGTGTGTCAGCTGCCGGTGCTGCGGTACGCGCGCAGCCCGCGCCGCCAGGCCAGCGCGGCCCCCGCGCACATCAGCGCCGCGACCGCCGGCCCCAGGAAGTCCACCCAGCCGGGCAGCCCCAGCGGGTCCTCCCGGCCCAGCAGCCGCAGCGCCGGCAGCCAGTTCACAAAGGCCAGCGGGACCAGGAAGGTCACCCCGCGCACCAGGTCCCGGGCGAACACGGTCGGCGGGTACTGCAGCAGGGCGTTACCGCCGTAGGTGAAGGAGTTCTGCACCTCGGCGGCGTCCTGCGCCCAGAACTGGAAGGCGGCGCCGGTGGTGAACACCGCCCCGAAGATGGCCGTACCGCACCCGATCATCAGCGGCACCATCAGCGCCCGGCCCGCCGTCCAGTCCACCTCCAGGCGGGTCAGCGACCAGCCGAGCACCAGCAGCGCCTGGGTGATCCGGCCCAGCCGGCGCAGCGCGAAGCGGTCCGCGGCGACCTGCGCGAAGACCGGTACGGGGCGCAGCAGCAGGATGTCGAGGGTGCCGTCGCGCACCCGCCGCCCCAGCCGGTCCATGCTGCCCAGCAGCAGATCCGCCAGGCCCAGCGCGGCACCGGACGTGCCGTACAGGAACGCCACTTCGGGCAGCGAGAAGCCGCCGAGGGCGTCGATCTGCGAGAACATCAGCATGATCGCGACGAAGTCCAGGGCGCAGGCGGCGAAGTTGCCGACCGTCATCATCACGAACGACGCCCGGTAGGCGAGCGTGGAGCGCACCCACATCCGCACGATCAGCCCGTACGCGAAGAACCCCTGAGCCACCCGGCCGCCCGCCTCAGCCACCGTGCACCACCACCTTGCGGGTCGCCGCGGACTGCACCAGCCGGCCCAGCGCCAGCAGCACCGCGCCCCACACCGCCTGGAACGCCAGCCCCCGCAGCAGCGCGCCGCCGCCGCGCGCGCCCACCAGCACATCGACCGGAACCTGCAGGATCGCCGCCCACGGCAGCAGTTGGGCGATCTGGCCGAAGCCGCCGGGGAAGACCCGCAGCGGCAGCACCATCCCCGAGAAGAACAGGCAGGCCAGGCCGCTGATCAGGGCCAGCCCGGTGCCGTCCAGCAGCCAGAACGACGCCAGCGCCACCAGATAGCGCAGGGCGAAGCTGACCACCACGCCGAGCGTCACCGAGACAAGGAACCAGCCCCATCTCGCCGGGTCGGCGGGCAGCGCGAGCGGGAAGACCAGCGCGCCCACCGCCATCGGCACCACCCCGCGGCCGATCAGCTGCAGCGCGGCCCGCCCCAGGTCCGCGGAGAGCCACCACACCTGAAGGTCCGCGGGCCGGTAGAGGTCCACCGCGATGTCGCCGGTGCGGATCCGCTCCTGCAGCTCGTCCAGGCCCCCGCCGGCCATCAGCGACGAGGCCGCCAGCAGCGCCTGCGCGGTCCAGACGAACGTCAGCGCCTGCGCCTGGTCGTAGCCGCCCAGATGCGGCCGGGCGTCCCACAGCGCGATGTAGGTGTAGGCGACGATGAAGCCGAAGACGGTGTTGGTGAAGACGCCCGCCACGGTGGCGACCCGATAGGTGGCATACCGCCGGAAGCTGCCGGCCGCCACCGCCACGTACCACACGCCCCGCTCCCCCCTGATCCCGTTGTCGCCGGACGGCAAACACCGGAGCCTAAGCGGCGGCCACGGCGGGCACCATCGATTTACCACCCGTTCGGGTGAGCCATGGGCGCCATTCAGCCGGTCAGGTGGCGGACCCGGGTGCGTGCCACCCCCTCTGACCGGGGCGCATGATGCGAGAGTTGCCCGACGGGCCACAGTTACATTTCCGGCGTACGGCGCGAAAACCCCGACACGACACCGATCCGCCGCGGTACAACCTTCGGCGGCGGCCGAGGAGTCCATACAGACATGAGCGGACAACGCACAGGCTGGCGCCGGGCCCTGCCCAGCTGGCGCACGATGCTCGGCACCGTGCTGCTGTTCCTGCTGATCGTCATCGGCGGCCTGATCGGCGGCTACCTCCTCGTCGAGATCCCCCCGGCCAACAGCGCCGCCAAGGCCCAGAGCAACGTCTACCTCTACTCCGACGGCTCCGAACTGGCCCGCGACGGCGAGGTCAACCGGCAGAACGTGCACCTGGGCCAGGTCCCCGAGCGCGTCCAGCAGGCCGTACTCGCCGCCGAGGACCGCGACTTCTACGCCGAGTCCGCGATCGACCCCGGAGCCATGCTGCGCGCCGCCTGGAACACCGTCACCGGCAAGGGCAAGCAGTCCGGCTCCACCATCACCCAGCAGTACGTCAAGAACTACTACCTCGGCCAGGAACAGACCCTCACCCGCAAGGCCAAGGAGTTCTTCATCGCCATCAAGCTGGACCGCGAGGTGAGCAAGGACAACATCCTGGAGGGCTACCTCAACTCCAGCTACTACGGCCGCAACGCCTACGGCATCCAGGCCGCCGCCCAGGCCTACTACGGCCGCGACTCCCAGCGGCTGACCACCGCTCAGGGCGCCTACCTCGCCGCCCTGCTCAACGCCCCCAGCGCCTACGACATCACCGCCCACCCCGGCAACCGCTCGCGGGTGCTGGCGCGTTGGAACTACGTTCTGGACGGCATGGTCGAGCAGAAGTGGCTCAGCCCCGGCGAGCGCGCCGCGATGCGCTTCCCCACCCCCCGGCCCGCCAAGACCTCCGCCGGCCTGACCGGCCAGCGCGGCTACCTCGTCGAGGCCGTCAAGGACTACCTGACCGACCACCACATCCTCGACGACACCACCCTGCGCGCCGGCGGCTACCGCATCCACACCACCCTCAGCAAGCGCCGCCAGAACGCCTTCGTCGAAGCGGTCAACAGCCGCCTGATGGACCGGCTCGACGACTCCCGCGAGGTCGACCGCTACGTCCGGGCCGGCGGCGCCTCCATCGACCCCAGGAGCGGCCGGGTCGTCGCCCTCTACGGCGGCATCGACTACGCCAAGCAGTACGTCAACGGCGCCACCCGCAGCGACTACCAGGTCGGCTCCACCTTCAAGCCGATCGTCTTCGCCTCCGCCGTGCAGAACCGCTCCACCACCCAGGACGGCGAACGCATCACCCCCCACACCCTCTACGACGGCACCAACAAGCGGATGGCGGTCAGCCACGGCCGCTCCACCGGCTTCGCCCCCGCCAACGAGGACGACCGCTCCTACGGCCCGATCACCGTCACCGAGGCCACCGACAAGTCCGTCAACGCCGTCTACGCCCAGATGGGCATCGACGTCGGCCCCGGCAAGGTCAAGGACACCGCCGTCGACCTGGGCATCCCCGCAGCCACCCCCGGCCTCGCCTCCTCGCAGGGCGCGATCTCCCTGGGCACCGCCACCCCCAGCGTCCTGGACATGACGCAGGTCTACGCCACCCTCGCCCAGCACGGCAGCCTGCGGCCGTACACCCTGGTCGACAAGGTCACCAGGAGCGACGAGGAGATCGAGCTGCCCGAGCGCGAACGGACCACCGCCCTCACCCGCGAGGCCGCCGACACCACCACCTCGATCCTGCGCAGCGTCGTCGACGGCGGCACCGGCACCGCCGCCCAGCAGGCCGGGCGGCCCGCGGCCGGCAAGACCGGCACCGCGGAGGAGGACAAGGCCGCGTGGTTCGCGGGCTACACCCCCGATCTCGCCACCGTCGTCGCCGTACTGGGCCAGCACCCGGAGAGCGCCGCCCAGCAGCCGCTGTACGGAGCGGCGGGGCTGCCCCGGGTCAACGGCGGCGACTTCCCCGCCCAGATCTGGGCCGACTACACCGCGGCGGCCCTGCGCGGGCACCCGGTGCGCGACTTCGACCTGCACCTCGCGGAGGGCGCCGAGTCGGCCTCGCCGTCCGCCGAGCCCTCCGACAGCCTGTCGCCGTCGCCCGGCGCCTCGGACTCCCCGGCCCCCGGCCCGTCGGGCACTCCCCCCGGCAGCAGCACGCCGCCCACCAGCGCCCCGACGACCCCGCCGGCCACCGTGCCGCCCTCCCCGACCGTCCCGACCCAGACCCCGCCGACCAGCGAGCCCACGGAGGACTTCCCGACCGTGGGACCGGTCGAGGAGGATCCCGAATGGCAGCGGCGGAGACGCTAGGGGCGGGCGGGGGCCGAGCCGGGTGTCACGTCAGTGGCCGGAGGTCGCCTTGAGGCCCACGACCGCCACCAGCAGCAGGCAGATGAAGAAGATCCGGGCCGCCGTCGCCGGCTCGCCGAGCACCATCATCCCGACCACCGCCGCACCGGCCGCCCCGATGCCGACCCACACGCCGTAGGCGGTACCGATCGGCAGGGTCCGCGCCGCGTACGAGAGCAGCACCATGCTGACCACGATGCCCGCGCCGGTGAACACACTGGGCCACAGCCGGGTGAAGCCGTCGGTGAACTTCATCCCGATCGACCAGCCCACCTCCAGCAGACCGGCGACCACGAGCAGGATCCATGCCATGACGGCACCTCCGTGAAAGAGCTTCAACAGGGGTGCGTCGTCTTGTCCTGACCCGGTACGGCGCGTCTCGTCGGGGTGCTCCCGAGGCTAGCAAAGGACAGCGAAACGGGCGGTGACACCCGTCACCGCCCGCCTCCCTGCAGCTACCGGCCCGTCCTTCTACAGGTACAGCCCCGTCGAGTCGTCCGCGCCCTCCAGCCGCTCCGCGGCCACCGCGTGCAGATCGCGCTCGCGCATCAGCACATACGCCACACCGCGCACCTCGACCTCGGCCCGGTCCTCCGGGTCGTACAGCACCCGGTCGCCCACCTCGACGGTCCGCACGTTCTGCCCGACCGCGACCACCTCGGCCCAGGCCAGGCGCCGGCCGACGGCAGCGGTCGCGGGGATGACGATGCCCCCGGACGAGCGGCGCTCGCCCTCGGGGATGTCCGTCCGGACCAGCACGCGGTCGTGCAGCATCCGGATCGGCAGCTTGTCGTGGGTGTCCTTGGTGTTATTCGGGGTCACGGCACGACCGTACCTGCCCGGCGGAGCCCGCCACGCATCGCGGGCCGGGTCGCGCCGCACCGAAACCGGTCCACCGGCGCCCCGGCCGCCCGCCGGTCAGCGGCGCCGCTTGGCGCGCAGCGCCAGCAGCCCCACCACGGCCACACCGACCATCGCCACCGGAACGACGCGCTCCAGCCGCGGCGCCCCGTCCGACGACACCAACTGCGCCCGGACGTCGCAGACCGCGCGATTGACGACCACATACGCCCGCCCCGCCGTACGGTCCACGGCGGCCGCCGCCTTCGCCTTCACCTCACCCATGATCGTCTGCGGGTGCAGCCGCACCCCGATCTCGTCGAGCGTGACGGCGAGCTCCTGCCGCCTGCGGGCGATGTCCGCCTCGATCTGCGCCGGGGTCCTGGCCTCCGCCACCGCGCTGCCTCCGTCGTCTCGCGCCATTCGTGATGGACAGTCTGTCAGCTCACACCCCCGTACGCCCCACAGCACCCCCGTTTCGCGCACCACGGCCGCCCCACCAGCACCGACCGGCCCCCGGCTCCACGCGCCGGCACCGCCCCCGCTCCCCCCGCCCGCCCCGGCTGGCTAATGTCGGGGGCGTACGGATCCACCCACAAGGAGAGCCATGAGCGAGCGCAGTGAGCGCATCATGGCCGCGCCTCGCGAGTGCGGGGCCCAGCGAAGCGAGGTTTCGGCATGAGCGAGCGACTGCAGCCCGGCGACACCGCCCCGGCCTTCACCCTGCCCGACGCGGACGGCAAGCAGGTCTCGCTCGCCGACCACAAGGGCCGCAAGGTCATCGTCTACTTCTACCCGGCCGCACTGACCCCCGGCTGCACCAAGCAGGCCTGCGACTTCACCGACAACCTCGACTTCCTGGCCGGCCACGGCTACGAGGTCATCGGCATCTCCCCCGACAAGCCCGAGAAGCTCGCCAAGTTCCGGGAGAAGGAGGACCTCAAGGTCACCCTCCTCGGCGACCCGGACAAGGCCGTGCTGGAGTCCTACGGCGCCTTCGGCGAGAAGAAGCTCTACGGCAAGACCGTCACCGGCGTCATCCGCTCCACCGTGATCGTCGGCGAGGACGGCAAGGTCGAGCGGGCGCTGTACAACGTCAAGGCCACCGGCCACGTCGCCAAGATCATCAAGGACCTGGGGCTGTAGCCGCCAGCTCCACCACCCGGTCCGGCAACTCCAACACGGCCTCGGCGCCGCCCTCCGCGGCGGCGCCGAAGTCCAGCCGCGCGCCCAGCACCTCCGCCTGGCCGGCCGCGATCGTCAGCCCCAGACCGTGCCCGGTCCCCCGCTCCGGCGCCGCCGTACGGAACCGCCGCGGCCCCTCCGCACACAGCTCCGGCGGATAGCCCGGACCGTGATCGCGCACCACGATCCGCGCCCCGGCCACCACCACCTCGATCGGCGGCTTACCGTGCTTGGCCGCGTTCGCCAGCAGGTTCACCAGCACCCGCTCGACCCGCCGCCGGTCGGTCTCCACGATCCGCGGCTCGCCCTCCACGATCACCGACACCTCGTCCACCCCGCGCTGGCGCGCCGCCCGCTTGACGATCCCGCGCACCAGCGACGGCAGCTCACAGGCGTCCAGATCGGCCCGCTCCACCCCCGCGTCCAACCGGGAGACCTCCAGCAGATCCTCCACCAGCCGCCGCATCGCCTGCGCCCGATCCTGCACCAGCTCCACCGCCCGCGGCTGCGGCAGCAGCTCCGCCGCCGCCACCAGACCGGCCACCGGCGTCCGCAGCTCATGCGCCACATCCGCGGTGAACTCGCGCTCCGCCTCCACCCGCGCCGCCAGCGACGTCGCCATGTGGTGCACGCTGCGGCCCAACTCGGCCACCTCGTCCCGGCCGTTGCTCGCCAGCGCGTCCGCGTCCGGCGGCTCCCCCGCCGCGATCCGCCGCGCCGCCGCCGCACTCAGCCGCAGCCGCCGCGACAGCCGCTGCGCGACGAACCACGACACCACCGCCATCAGCACGACCGTGCCGCACCCGGCGATCAGCAGCGCCCGGTCCAGCGCCACCTGCGTCGGATCGTCGTCCGGATACGCCGCCGACACCGACAGCGACCGCTCCGGGGCGCTCCCGTCGCCCTCGCCGACACCGGTCGCCGCCCACACCCGCGGATCCTCACCGCCGCTGACATACGTCCCCGACTGGTTGTCGAACACCGCCTCGCGCAGCGGCAGCGGCAGCGCCGCGTCGTCCAGCTGCGCGCCGAGCACCAGCTTGCCGTCCCGCTCGTAGATCTGCAGCGCCGAACTCAGCCGGTCGTCCTGGTACGCCCGCGCCGCGCGCTCCCGCTCGGCGTCGGCTATGTGGTGCACGGCGAAACCGAGCACCACCACGGCCAGCGCCGTCATACACGAAATGGCCAGCGCGATCCGGCCTCGAATGCCCATCACGCGAGGTTGTACATCTCCGTCGTGTCACCGAGCGGCGTCGAGCCCTCATAGGTGACCTCAAGGCCGGTGAACGCCAGCCGGCCGTCGACCGGCTTCGCCCCGAAGAGCCGGAACGTCGCCGGGAACCCCGCGTCCGTGCCCGCACCGGCGGCGGTCTTGACCACCTGCACCACACCCGTCCCCAGCGCATCCCGCGACCCGTACTTCTGCCAGGTGATCGCGGTCGCCACCATCCCCGCGTCCGCGCAGGTCAGCGTGATCACCCGAGGCTTGATCTCCGGCTCGCCGATCCCGCAGTCCCGCACCCCCGGCAGACCCCGCGCCTCCTTGGCGTCCTCCTTGACGTCCTGCACCGCGGAGGTCTTCGGCGCCGTGTCCACCGCCGACGCGCGATCCGGCGCCTGGCCGAACCACACCCCGCCGGCCGCCAGCGCGGTCACCCCGACGAAGGCCAGCAGCGCGGTACGGCCCCGGCCCCAGCGGGACCCTTCGCGGTCCGTCATCACGATCTCCTCCCGGGAGCCACGCCCCGTACCCCCACCAGCAAACACGAATGCCGCGCCCGGCGCCCACACTCTCCCGTCCCTGCCACACAGGCTGGTTGCTCGCATACTGCGGTGACCGCGCGGCTGTGTACCAGTCCTGTAACAAGCCCTGCGACACCCCTTGGCGCGCCCGGCCACCGCACCCCCGCACGACCCCGGCGAAGGGTGACGCACCGCACGTCATCCGGCCGGACGGGTTTGATCCGCGCGCCACCGCGCAGGCGTTATCTGTCGTACGCCACCCCCTAGCGCACCCGCGCGCTGCCCGACCGAGAGGACCGCCCAGTGCCGACCGGCAGCACCGAAGCCGACCGCACCCCCGACCAGGACCCGGCAGCGCTCAAACGCCACCGCGCCCTCTTCCGCGCCGTCGCCCGCCGCAGGAACCCCCGGCTGCGCCGCACCGACATCACCGTCACCGACGAACGCGTCGTCAAGCGCGCGGTGAAGGCCGCGGCGCTCGGCAACGCCATGGAGTGGTTCGACTTCGGCATCTACAGCTACCTCGCGGTGACCATCGGCAAGGTCTTCTTCCCCGGCGGCAGCGACACCACCAGCCTGCTGTCGTCCTTCGCGACCTTCGCCGTGGCCTTCCTCGTACGGCCCCTGGGCGGCGCCTACTTCGGCCCCCTCGGCGACCGCGTCGGCCGCAAGAAGGTCCTCGCCCTCACCATGATCATGATGGCCGCGGGCACCTTCTGCATCGGGCTGATCCCCTCCCACGCGGCCATCGGCTTCTGGTCCCCGGTCCTGCTCATCGCCTTCCGCCTCGTCCAGGGCTTCTCCACCGGCGGCGAGTACGGCGGCGCCTCGACGTTCATCGCCGAGTACGCCCCCGACAAGAAGCGCGGCTTCTTCGGCAGCTTCCTGGAGCTGGGCACCCTGATCGGCTACACCGGCGCCGCAGGCATCGTCCTGGTGCTGAACACCGCCCTCGGCGACGACGCCATGCTCGCCTGGGGCTGGCGGCTGCCCTTCCTGATCGCCGGCCCGCTCGGCCTGGTCGGCCTCTACCTGCGGATCAGACTCGACGAGACCCCCGCCTTCCAGAAGTTCGAGGCGGCCCACACCCACAGCGCCACCGGGTCCGTCGTCGAGGCGGAGGCGGAGTTCTCCCACCTCTCCGAGAACGCCCCCAAGAAGAAGCTGGGCGAGATCTTCGCCCAGCAGTGGCCCACCCTGATCCTGTGCATCGCCCTGGTCGGCGCCTACAACATCACCGACTACATGCTGCTGTCCTACATGCCGACCTACCTCACGGACACCCTCCACTACCAGGAGTCCCACGGCCTGCTGATCCTCCTGGGCACCATGGTCGCGCTGATGTGCGTCATCAGCACCGTCGGCAGGCTCAACGACCGCTACGGCCGCAAGCCCCTGCTGATGGCCGGCATGCTGGGCTTCCTCCTCCTCGCGATCCCCGCCTTCCTCCTCGTCAAGCAGGGCTCACTGGCCGCCGTCTGCCTCGGCACGGCCCTCCTCGGCCTCAGCCTGGTCTGCCTCCTGGGCACCATGTCCGCCGCCCTGCCCGCCCTCTTCCCCACCCACGTCCGCTACGGCTCCCTCTCCATCGGCTACAACGTGGCCGTCTCCCTCTTCGGCGGCACCACCCCCCTGGTGATCACCGCCCTCATGGACGCCTTCGGCAAGAACGTCATGGTCCCCGCCTACTACACGATGGGCGCCGCCCTCGTCGGCGTCATCGCCGTGGCCTGCATGAAGGAGACCGCCCAACAGCCCCTGGAGGGCTCCCCGCCCTCGGTGGCCACCAAGGAAGAGGCCGTGGAACTCATCACCGCCCAGACGACCGAACCCCGCTTCTGACGACTCCCCGCCCCGGCTTACTCGCTCTGCGTAACCACCGCCCCGCGCGCTCGTTGACCTGTTCGAGAGTCGACAGAGCGCACGGGGCGGGCCTGGCGCGCTGGAACCGAGGGGGAAGCATGGCGGTCAGTCCGTACACCCGGGAGCGGCTGGAGGCCGCGGCGTCGTCGTCGCGGACGCTGTCGGAGGCGCTGGGGAAGTTGGGGGTGGATCCGCGGAGTCCGAAGCGGAACTACCTCAGGGAGCGGATGAGGAAGCTGGGGGTGGACACGTCGCACTTCGAGCGGGAGGGGGTGCGGTGGACGAAGGAAGTCCTGGAAGCGGCGGTGTCCGTCTCGACGAACATGTGCGAGGTGCTGCGCCACTTGGGCCTAGAGGTCGTCGGCGGACACCACACGCACATCAGCCGGCGGATCAGGGCGTACGGGATCGATACGTCGCACTTCCAGGTACCGACCACGCGAGGCAAACCCTGGCGTCCCCGGACACCCGAGGCTCTGCTCGTCGAGCAGCCGGCCGCACAGGCCCGGCGGGTCCCGAGCGACCGCCTCAAGCGGGCGATGGCAGACCTGGGCATCCCGGAACGATGTGCCCTCTGCGGAAGGGGGGCGGTCTGGCGAGGGCACCCCCTGCCGCTCGAAGTCGACCACATCAGTGGCGACTGGCGGGACAACCGCATCGAGAACTTACGGTTGCTCTGCCCGAACTGCCACTCGACGACGGACAATTACCGCGGTCGGGGAAAGCGGCGCATCAAGGATGGCGCCGCATGAGCCGTGGTGTGCAGTACACCCGCGAGCGGTTAGCGCAGGCAGCCGCTCAGTGCTCCAGCATCGAAGAAGTCATCGCCTTCTTCGGCACACGGCCATACGCCAGACTCGATCGCTACCTCGTGAATCGCTTCGCGCACTTCGGGATAGACATCTCGCACTTCAGTCACCCCGGCAGGCTCCCCCGCCCCACACCCGAAGAGTTGCGTGTGGCGGTTGCCGAGTCGATCTCCATCGCAGGGGTCCTTCGCCACCTGGGACGCCCCGACAGCGGCACGCAACGCGCGCTGTTGCGCCTGTGGATCGGCGAGCAACGCCTGGCGACTGCGCACTTCCTGGGGCAGGCTCATCGACGAGGTGGACCAGGCATGACCCGTACCGGACGGCCTGAGGAGATCCTGGTTCAGCACAGGGGCGAACGCCGGACCAGGACCGCGCTGCTGCGCCGCGCCCTCCACTCGATCGGCGTGCCCGAAGAGTGCGCCGGATGCGGGGTCGGTCCGCAATGGCGCGGCAAGCCCATGACGCTGGAGGTCGATCACATCAACGGGGACTGGAGCGACGACCGGCAGGAGAATCTGCGGTTTCTGTGCCCCAACTGCCATGCGATCACCTCCACCTGGTGTCGAGGAGGTCGACGGCGCACCCCATAACCGACGTCTCCCCACCGGTACGCGACCTCGCCCAGTAAAGTAGGCGGCGGCACAGGCGCCCGTACGCCAAGGGCTGAGCGGCGATCTTTAGGTGGTCGTGTTTGTCGGTTCGAATCCGACCGGGCGCACGGAAGAACAGGCCTCGCACCTTCGATTCGCAGGTGCGAGGCCTGCTTCGTGAAGTCAGCCCAACAGCTCCCGCACCACCGGCGCCAACGCCCGGAACGCCTTCCCCCGGTGGCTGATCGCGTTCTTCTCCTCGGCGGTCAGCTCGGCGCAGGTGCGGGTGTCCCCGTCCGGCTGGAGGATCGGGTCGTAGCCGAAGCCGCCGGTGCCGGCGGGGGTGTGGCGCAGGGTCCCGTCCAGGGTGCCCTCGACGACGCGCTCGGTGCCGTCGGGGAGGGCGAGGGCCGCGGCGCAGGCGAAGTGGGCGGCGCGGTGCTCGTCGGAGATGTCGGAGAGCTGGGCGAGGAGCAGGGCCAGGTTGGCCTGATCGTCGCCGTGGCTGCCGGCCCAGCGGGCGGAGAAGATGCCGGGGGCGCCGCCGAGGACGTCGACGCACAGGCCGGAGTCGTCGGCGACGGCCGGGTGGCCGGTGGCCTGGGCGAGGGCGTGCGCCTTGAGCAGGGCGTTCTCCGCGAAGGTGGCGCCGGTCTCCTTCACGTCGGGGATGTCGGGGTAGGCGTCGGCCCCGACGAGTTCCACGTCGAGACCGGCCGCGTCGAGGATGGCGCGGAGCTCGCGGACCTTGCCCGCGTTGCGGGTGGCGAGGATGAGGCGGCGGGGGGTCGCGGGGCGTCCGGCGGATTCTGGCTGCATGGGAGGTGATTATCCCGGCTACCCCGGGGTGCAGATCTTCGTCATCTCGCTGGTGCCGTCGACGATCGGCTGGATGTCGGGGGCCTTGTTGTCGGCCAGCGCCTTGCGGGCGTCCTTGATGCCCTTGTTCGTCTTGTCGATGGCCTTGGACAGCTCGGGGTCGCTCGCGTCCTTGCTGAGCTTCTGCAGGTTCTTGTCGATGTTGTCGAGGGCCTGCTCGGACTCCTGCGGGTCGGTCAGGGCGTTGTCAGCGGCCTGCTGGAGCTTGTCGACGGCGTTGACGACGGAGGTGGCGGTCTTGGCGCAGTCCGTGGCCTTCTGGATCGCCCCGCAGGAGGAGAGCAGCGGTATCGCGAGGGTGGCGGCGGCCAGGACGGCGAGTGCGGTGGGGGCGGGGCGGCGCGTACGGGCGGTGCGGGCGGCCATGGAGCGGTTCCTTCCCTTGGGTCATGCGCGGGCAAAGGAAGAAACGCGGGGCGGGGTTGTTTGGTTGCCCGAACCGGCAAGCGGGGGGAGGGAGTTCGGACATCGGGGGCGGGGTGCGGCGGCGTCCGGCGGGCGGACCGGGCGCCGCGCGGTCCTGCGCGGCGCCTTCCGGCCCGGCCGCGGGTGGTCGCCGGCGCACCGGCCGGCGACGAACCGCCCCGGGGGTGGTCAGAGCGTGCGGGCCAGTGCCGCCCGCTGGGCGCCGTCGAGTTCGGCGCAGCCGGCGACCGCGAGGTCGAGGAGGGCGTTGAGTTCGTCGCGGGCGAAGGGCTCGGCCTCGGCGGTGCCCTGGACCTCGACGAAGCGGCCGTCGCCGGTGCAGACGACGTTCATGTCGGTCTCGGCGCGGACGTCCTCCTCGTAGCACAGGTCGAGCAGGGGGGTGCCGTCGACGATGCCGACGCTGACGGCGGAGACCGTGCCGGTGAGCGGCTGGCGGCCGTGGCGGATCAGCTTCTTGTCCTTGGCCCAGGTCAGGGCGTCGGCGAGGGCGACGTAGGCGCCGGTGATGGCGGCGGTGCGGGTGCCGCCGTCGGCCTGGAGGACGTCGCAGTCCAGGACGACGGTGTTCTCGCCGAGGGCCTTGTAGTCGATGACGGCGCGCAGCGAGCGGCCGATGAGGCGGCTGATCTCGTGGGTGCGGCCGCCGATCTTGCCGCGGACGGATTCCCGGTCGCCGCGGGTGTTGGTGGAGCGGGGCAGCATCGAGTACTCGGCGGTGACCCAGCCTTCGCCGGTGCCCTTGCGCCAGCGCGGTACGCCTTCGGTGACCGAGGCGGTGCAGAAGACTTTGGTGTCGCCGAAGGAGATCAGGACGGAGCCTTCGGCGTGCTTGCTCCAGCCGCGTTCGATGGTGACCGGGCGGAGCTGTTCGGGCGTGCGGCCGTCGATGCGAGACATGGCGTAGACCCTATCGGCAATGACGAGGGCCCCACTCCGGGGCGGTGGACCGTCCGGGGCGGGGCCTTCGGGGGTGAGCGCACGCGGCGCGGCGGGAGCCGGGCGGTCGCGCTCACCCGCTCACATCATGTCTTCGATCTCCGCGGCGATGGGGTCGGCGTCGGTGCCGATGACGACCTGGATCGCGGTGCCCATCTTGACGACGCCGTGCGCGCCGGCGGCCTTGAGGGCGGCCTCGTCGACCAGGGAGGCGTCGTTGACCTCGGTGCGGAGGCGGGTGATGCAGCCCTCGACCTCTTCGATGTTGTCGAGTCCACCGAGCCCGGCGACGATCTTCTCAGCCTTGCTGGCCATGTCCACTCCTGCTTGTCTCGGCCGCCGGCGGTTCAGCCGCGCGGTTTTCACACCGTAACGCACGTTCAGCCCATCATTGCGGGCGTTCGTCCGCTTTCTGACGAAGGATGGTGATCACGGATGGCGATCACCGCGGTGCGCACCGGACGACCGGAAAGGCGTCCGGTGCGCACCGAGTGGTCTACACCATCAGTATGCGGCAAGCGCCGGGGCGGTTGCCGACGGGCCGACCGCCGGGAGGAGGCAGATGAGCGCGAACGCGGCGGCCTCGGCACCGGGCAGGAGCCGGTGGGCGAACCTCTTCCAGGGGCTGCAGAAGATGGGGCGCAGCCTGCAGCTGCCGATCGCCGTCCTGCCCGCCGCCGGCATCCTCAACCGCCTGGGCCAGCACGATGTGTTCGGCAAGGACGGGCTGGGCTGGAACGCGGTCGCCAAGGTGTTCGCGGCGGCCGGCGGTGCGCTGCTGGACTCGGGGCTGGGGCTGCCGATGCTGTTCTGCGTCGGCGTGGCGATCGGCATGGCGAAGAAGGCGGACGGTTCGACGGCGCTGGCCGCGGTGACCGGCTTCCTCGTCTACTACTCGGTGATGCACGCGTTCCCGGCGGGCTGCGCCGCGGGCCAGACCTACTCCCAGGCGGGCCTGTGGAGCGGGGTGTGCGTGGACACCAAGGCGCACGTGACGCAGGCCGCGTACCAGAACCCGGGGGTCTTCGGCGGCATCGTCATGGGGTTTCTGTCCGCCTACTTCTGGGTGCGCTTCCACCGGGTGAAGCTGGTGGACTGGCTGGGCTTCTTCAACGGCCGCCGGCTGGTCCCGATCATCATGGCGTTCATCGGCGTGGTCTTCGCGGTGGCGTGCCTGCTGGTCTGGCAGCCGATCGGCGACGCGCTGACCAGCTTCAGCGAGTGGCTGACGGATCTGGGGGCGTGGGGTGCCGGAGTCTTCGGCGTCGCCAACCGCGCGCTGCTGGTGATCGGCCTGCACCAGTTCCTGAACACCTTCGTCTGGTTCCAGTTCGGCAGTTTCACCAAGCCGGACGGCACGGTCGTGCACGGCGACATCAACCGCTTCATGGCGGGCGATCCGAGTGCGGGGCAGTTCACCACGGGCTTCTTCCCGATCATGATGTTCGCGCTGCCGGCGGCGGCCCTGGCGATCGCGCACTGCGCGCACCGGCACCGCCGCACGGAGATCGCGGGCATGATGCTCTCGGTCGGCCTGACGTCGTTCGTGACGGGCGTGACCGAGCCCATCGAGTACGCGTTCATGTTCGTCGCACCGGCGCTGTACGTCCTGCACGCCGTGCTGACGGGTGTGTCGATGGCGGTGAGCTGGGCGCTGGGGGTGCACGACAGCTTCAGCTTCTCGGCGGGGCTGATCGACTACGTCATCAACTGGGGGCTGGCGACCAAGCCCTGGCTGATCCTTCCCATCGGTCTGTGTTTCGCGGCGCTCTACTACGCCGTCTTCCGCTTTGTGATCACGAAATTCGATCTGCAGACGCCGGGCCGCGAACCGGATGAGATCGGCGATGCGATGGAGCGGGAGAACATCAAGTAGCGGGAGAACGGTGAATAGGGCCTCCGCGACGTCGGCGGATTCCCGGCCCGCTTTCCCGCCGGCGACGGCTCTACGGCCTCCCACCTGGCCTTCTGCGGCACGCCCCGCGGGCCTTGTGCGGCCTGGCCAGGGACCCGGTCGCCATGTGGTCCACACCACTTGGAAGAATGGATTCCTTTGCGCCGGGCCTCCGTGCTAAGAATGGTCTAAACCACCGGTGGTGTAGACCAAGGTGTAGACCAACGAGCGGGCCGTCCCCCCTTTTCGAGCGCCCGCCTCTCCAGGAGGAATCCGATGAGTTCGGCCACCGCCACGGCGGCCCCCCAGAAGAAGGGCCGCGGCTCCAACGCCATGGCAGTGGCCCAGCGCATCGGCCGCAGCCTCATGCTGCCGATCGCCACGCTGCCGGCCGCCGCGCTGATGGTCCGCCTGGGCCAGGACGACATGCTCGGCCGGGAGTCGCTCCCCGCCTTCCTCAACAAGATCGCCGAGTTCATGGCGGCCGGCGGCGGCGCCCTCCTGGACAACATGCCGCTGCTGTTCGCGGTGGGTATCGCCATCGGCTTCGCCAAGAAGGCGGACGGCTCCACCGGACTGGCCGCCGTCGTCGGCTACCTGGTCTTCAGCAAGGTGCTGGCGACGTTCTCGGACGACAGCCTCGCCAAGGTCGACAAGGTGGTCGACGGGAAGATCGTCCAGGTCGCCCAGCCCGCCGACGCCAAGGTCCTCGGCGGTGTGGTGATGGGCATCGTGGTCGCCCTGCTCTACCAGCGCTACAGCCGCAAGAAGCTCCCCGACTGGCTGGGCTTCTTCAGCGGCCGCCGCCTCGTCCCGATCCTGTCGTCCTTCGCGGGTCTGCTGCTCGGCATCGTCTTCGGCTACGTCTGGCCGGTCCTCGGCGCCGGACTGCACACCTTCGGCGAGTGGCTGGTGGGCTCCGGGGCCGTCGGCGCGGGCATCTTCGGCGTCGCCAACCGCGGTCTGATCGCGGTCGGCATGCACCACCTGCTGAACTCCTTCCCCTGGTTCCAGGCCGGCGACTACGACGGCAAGCACGGCGACATCGCCCGCTTCCTCGCCGGCGACCCGAGCGCCGGGCAGTTCATGACCGGCTTCTTCCCGATCATGATGTTCGCCCTCCCGGCCGCCTGCCTGGCGATCACCCACTGCGCCCGCCCCGAGCGCCGCAAGGCCGTCGGCGGCATGATGTTCTCCCTCGCGCTCACCGCCTTCGTCACCGGCGTGACCGAGCCCATCGAGTTCACCTTCATGTTCATCGCCCCGGTGCTCTACGCGATCCACGCGGTACTGACCGGTGTCTCGATGGCGCTGACCTGGGCGCTGGGCATGAAGGACGGCTTCGGGTTCTCCGCCGGCGCCATCGACTACGTACTCAACCTGGGCATCGCGACCAAGCCGTTCATGCTGGCCCTGGTCGGCCTGTGCTTCGCCGTCGTCTACTACGTGGTCTTCCGCTTCGCCATCACCAAGTTCAACATCCCCACGCCGGGCCGCGAGTCCGACGAGGAGATCGCCGAACTGGAAAAGGCCCAGTTCAAGGGCTGATCCACCCCGCCGGAAAACCACCGGAAGGGCCCCGGAACCATCTGGTTCCGGGGCCCTTCCGGCGTCTGGTTCGGGGGCCGTTCGGCGTTTGCTTCCGAGGCCCTCGGGTGTCCGGTCCCGGGGTGGCTCGGGCGCCTGATTCCGGGCGCCTCCGGGGCCGTTCGGCGTCGGTCCGCGGCTCTCGCGGCCCCCGGCACCCGGCACCCGGGAATACCGCCCGGCCCCACCCCGTTGTGGCCCCGCAGGGGGCCCTCGCATCCCCTACGGAATGCGTTCGCACGCCCCCTAATGGCCCCGGCCCCCCGCGCCCCGCCGCTCAGATCTCGTACACCGCGCCGGCCTTGGCGACCTCGACCGGGCCGTCGTAGACCTTCTGCGCGTCGCGGATGTTGATGTCCGGGTCGGTCCACGGCGGGATGTGGGTCAGCACCAGCCGGCCGGCGCCCGCCCGCCGCGCGTGCTCCCCGGCCTCCCGGCCGTTGAGGTGCAGCTCGGGGATGTCTTCCTTGCCGTAGGTGAAGGACGCCTCGCACAGGAAGAAGTCGGTCCCGGACGCCAGCTCGTCCAGCGCGTCGCAGGGGCCGGTGTCACCCGAGTACGTCAGGGAGCTGCCGTCGTGCTCGATCCGGAAGCCGAACGACTCCACCGGGTGGCTGACCCGCTCCGTACGGACCGTGAACGGCCCGACGGTGAAGGTGCCCGGCTCCAGCGTGCGGAACTCGAAGACCTCGCTCATCGCGCCGTCGTGCGGAAGATCGGCGTGCGCGACGGTCAGCCGGCGCTCGGTGCCGGCCGGCCCGTAGACCGGCATCGGCTCGCACCGTCCACCGTCCGGCCGGTAGTAGCGCACCACGAAGTATCCGCACAGGTCGATGCAGTGATCGGCGTGCAGATGCGACAGGACCACGGCGTCGAGGTCGTAGAGACCGGAGTGGCGCTGCAGCTCGCCCAGGGCGCCGTTGCCCATGTCGAGGAGCAGCCTGAAGCCGTCGGCCTCCAGGAGGTAGCTCGAACAGGCCGATTCCATGGAAGGGAACGACCCCGAGCATCCGACGACGGTGAGCTTCATACGGGCGTGAACCTCCGTGGGCGGGGGCGGTATGGGAGCCTCCCCTGCTCGAACGCCGTTGAGAGCTCGGGGAAGGGTCCATGCGGGCGGCCCGGCGGCCTTACCGGGTCGGTGCCGGGTCCTTGAGCGGTCTGTGCGGTGCTCCCGAGCGTAAGGCGCAAAAGGTCGCGTGGCTCCTCCAGCGGGGCGAGCTGTGGGCGGAATCACCAGTCCGGGCTGACGGCCCGTACGCCCGTACGTAGGCGCCGCCGCCGTGTCCCGCGCCGCGCCGCGGCCCTCGTGGCCGATCACCCCGGCGGCGCGCCGCCGCCAAAAGCCCGCCGCCGCGGCGATCGGCCGCGGCGGCGAGGGTCCGGGAGGACGGGAGGGGCGCCGGGCGGTCGCCGCGGCCTTCGGTGGCCTACGCCCAGAGCTGGCCCTGCAGGGTGGCGATGGCCGCCTCCGTCGACTCGGCGGTGTACACGCCGGTGGAGAGGTACTTCCAGCCGCCGTCGGCGACGATGAAGACGATGTCGGCGCTCTGGCCCGCCCTGACCGCCTTCCTGCCGACGCCGATCGCGGCGTGCAGCGCCGCGCCGGTGGAGATGCCCGCGAAGACGCCTTCCTCGGCGAGGAGTTCGCGGGTACGGCGGACCGCGTCCTCGGAGCCGACCGAGAAGCGGGTGGTGAGCACGGACTCGTCGTAGAGCTCGGGAATGAAGCCCTCGTCGAGGTTGCGCAGGCCGTAGACGACGTCGTCGTAGCGCGGCTCGGCGGCGACGATCTGCACGCCGGGCACCTGCTCGCGCAGATAGCGGCCGACGCCCATCAGGGTGCCGGTGGTGCCCAGTCCCGCGACGAAGTGGGTGATCGAGGGGAGGTCGGCGAGGATCTCGGGGCCGGTGGTGGCGTAGTGCGCACCGGCGTTGTCGGGGTTGCCGTACTGGTAGAGCATCACCCAGTCGGGGTGCTCGGCGGCGAGTTCCTTGGCCACCCGGACGGCGGTGTTGGAGCCGCCGGCGGCGGGCGAGGAGATGATCTCGGCGCCCCACATGGCGAGCAGCTCGCGCCGCTCGGAAGAGGTGTTCTCCGGCATGACGCACACCATGCGGTAGCCCTTGAGCTTGGCCGCCATGGCCAGCGAGATGCCGGTGTTGCCGGAGGTCGGCTCCAGGATGGTGCAGCCGGGGGTCAACCGGCCGTCCTTCTCGGCCTGCTCGACCATGTGCAGGGCCGGGCGGTCCTTGACCGAGCCCGTGGGGTTGCGGTCCTCCAGCTTCGCCCAGATGCGGACGTCCTCGGAGGGCGAGAGGCGCGGGAGGCGGACGAGAGGGGTGTTCCCGACCGCCGCCAGCGGGGAGTCGTACCGCACGTCAGACCATTCCGCCGGCCACGGCCGGAAGGATCGTGACGCTGTCGCCGTCGGCCAGCTTGGTGGAGATGCCTTCCAGGAAGCGGACGTCCTCGTCGTTGAGGTAGACGTTCACGAAGCGGCGCAGCTGCTCACCGTCGACGAGGCGCTCACGGATGCCGGCGTGCCGGCTCTCCAGGTCGGTGAAGAGGTCGGCGAGGGTGTCTCCGCTGCCCTCGACGGCCTTCTGGCCGTCGGTGTAGGTGCGCAGGATGGTCGGGATTCGGACCTCGATGGCCATGGTGAGTGCTCCTGTGGGAGTGGGTGCAGTGGCGGGTGCTGTACGTCCCGTCGCACGGCGGCGGGCGTGCCGGGTGGCGGGGAGGGTGCTTCGGTGCCGGTGCCGGTGCCGGTGCCGGTGGCGCGCGCCGCGCGCCTGGTGCGGGCCGGGTCAGACGGCGGCGCAGCGCGGACACATGGCGCTGGACAGGCGGCACAGATCGACGTGCAGCCGTGCGGCTCCGCAGCCGAACGCGCCCAGCAGGGCGGATGCGGAGCGACGCGTGGCGAGCGGAGCGTGCAGCAGCATGCTCGTCCTCTTCTCGCTCACGTCGTGGTCAACCATGCGGTCATCGTATCGATTCCCGGTCCGGGTATTGGAACCTCGTCCCATGATGCGGACGTTCGGTGTACACCAGTTGGGACGCGATCTTGGATGCGGCCCGGGGCGCCGCCGCGGGGCGCGCCCGGAGCACGTCGGGAGCGCACCCGGAGTACGCCCGCCGGCACGCCCGGGGCGCGTCAGGAGTACTCCGCCACGACCTCGACATCCTCCTCGGCGACCTCGCCGTCGACGATCCGGAAGGAGCGGAACTGGAAGGGCCCGGCGTCGTCGGTGTCGGCGGTGGAGACCAGTACGTAGTGGGCGCCGGGCTCGTTGGCGTAGGAGATGTCGGTGCGCGAGGGGTATGCCTCGGTGGCGGTGTGCGAGTGGTAGATGATCACCGGCTCCTCGTCCCGGTCGTCCATCTCGCGGTAGAGCTTGAGCAGGTCCGCGGAGTCGAACTCGTAGAACGTGGGCGAGCGGGCGGCGTTCAGCATCGGGACGAACCGCTCGGGGCGGCCGGAGCCGGCCGGGCCCGCGACCACGCCGCAGGCCTCGTCGGGGTGGTCCTGGCGGGCGTGCTCGACGATCTGGTCGTAGAGGGCCTTGGTGAGGGTCAGCATGGCGCCAAGAATAGACAGCGGGCCCGTGCGTACCGAAGGGTGGTACGCACGGGCCCGCATGCTGGACAGTCGGGGGATTCACCCCGTTCGTCCGGGATGGTGCCTCAGTTCTTGGAGTCCTGCCCGGCCGGTGTGGCCTCCGGCTCGCCGCCGGCTTCCCGCCGCTTGATGGCCAGGTAGCCGACGCCCAGGATGACCGCCCACACGGGGGCCGCGTAGAGCGAGATCCGGGCGTCCTTGTCGACGCCCATCATCACGATCACCATGCCGATGAAGGCCAGCGCGAAGATCGAGGTGTACGGGGCGCCGGGGGCCTTGAAGTCGGACTGCGGCAGCTCGCCGCGGTTCGCCTTGGCGCGGTAGCGCAGCTGCGAGGCCAGGATGACGATCCAGGCCCACATACCGGAGATCGTGGCGAAGGAGACGACGTAGTTGAACGCCTCGCCCGGCCACTGGTAGTTGATCCACACGCCGAAGAGCATCATGCCGACCGAGACGCCGGTGCCCCAGGTGGGCAGCCCGTTCTTGCTCAGCCTGGTGAAGATCTTCGGGCCCTGGCCGTTGAGCGCGAGGTCGCGCAGCATCCGGCCGGTGGAGTACATGCCGGAGTTGGCCGAGGAGAGCGCGGCGGTCAGCACGACGAAGTTGACGATGCCGGCGCCGGCAGGCAGGCCGATCTCCTGGAAGGCCCGGACGAACGGGCTGACACCCGGCTCGAAGACCGTCCAGCTGACGACGGACAGGATGATGATCAGCGCACCGATGTAGAAGAGGCCGATCCGCCACGGCACGGTGTTGATGGCCTGGGGCAGGACCTTCTTCGGGTTGCTCGCCTCGCCCGCGGTGACGCCGACGAGCTCGACGGCGAGGAAGGCGAACATCACGATCTGCAGCGTCATCAGCGTGCCGCCGATGCCCTTGGGGAAGAACCCGCCGTCGGACCAGAGGTTGGTGAAGGAGGCGGTGTCACCGGCGTTGGAGAAACCGAGCAGGATCACGCCGAGCCCGATCAGGATCATGCCGATGATCGCGGTGACCTTGACCATCGAGAACCAGAATTCCAGTTCACCGAAGATCTTCACGGAGATCAGGTTGATACCGAAGAGCGCGCAGGTGAAGACGAGCGCCGAGACCCATTGCGGTATGCCGTCGTTCCAGTACTGCACATACGTGGCGGCCGCGGTCACTTCCGTGATGCCGGTGACCACCCAGAACAGCCAGTACGTCCATCCGGTCACAAAGCCGATGAACGGGCCGAGGAATTCCCGGCCGTACTCCGAGAAAGATCCGGAGACGGGCCGGTACATGAGCAGTTCGCCCAGGGCCCGCATGATGAAGAAGATGACCAGACCCACGATGGCGTAGGCGAGGATGATGCTCGGCCCGGCCTTCGAGATCGCCTTTCCGGCGCCCAGAAAGAGGCCGGTGCCAATGGCGCCGCCAATGGCGATCATCTGGATCTGACGGTTTCCCAGCCCCCGCTGATAGCCCTCTTCAGGGGCGTTCCCAGCTGCCTCGTTGCCGTCGTGCTGCTTGTCGACCTGCACAGAGGTCATGAATGGTGTGCCTTTCTCCATACCGACCCGGTCTGTCCGGATCGGGTCCCGATCCCCCCGGATGGAGTTCCTGCACGCCGACGGTCGGCCGGCTCAGCACTCCCGCAGCGACAGGGGTGGTGTCACTTGCGGCAGGTCGTGAACATTTATCACGCAACTTCGTTGATCGCCTAGGGATACCACGGCCCCAAGGCCAACACAGTGGGGCAAAAGCCGCAGAAACCTACAGGATGTCCGGGTTGGCGTAACGCGATCGTTATCCGGATTTGAGCATCCGCTGAGCGAACACCACACGAACACCCCGCGTCGGCTTCCAGACGGTACGTCCCGGTGTGCGGGAATCCGATCCACCGCTTCGCCCGGAGCACCGGATCGCCCAGATCACCGGATCGCCCGGATCACCGCTTCGCCCGGCCCGCCGCATCACCGCCGACTCGGCCGCCGAGCGCCGCTCCGTGCCCGCCCCCGCCCCCGTCGCCATCGGCTCGGCCCGGCCCGGCCCGGCCGCTGAGCGTCGCGCCGTCCCTCGTCCCCCGCCCCCCGTCGCCCCGGCCGCTCACCGTCGACCCGTCCCCCGTCGACGCAGCCGCCGACCGGCTCGACCGGCTCGGCTCAACCCATCAGCGACTCGACGAGGGTCTCCTGGAGACCGCCGAGCCAGAGGTACGCCATCACCATCGGCTTGCGCGGATCGCTGTCCGGCAGGCGCAGCAGTTCGCCGCCGTCGTCCTCGTCGGTGACCTCCAGGCGGGTGCCGATGGCCAGCCTGAGGTCGTTGAGGGCGCCCAGCCACTGCCGGCACTCGTCGGGCTTCAGCCGCAGCACGGCCTCTCCCCCGGCGGGCGCGAGCGTGTCCAGCCCGCGGATCAGCGCGAGGGCGTCCTCCCGCTTGCGCGAGCGCAGGTCGTTCTCGGTGTAGCGGCGGAACTCGGCGGCGGCGGCACGCACGTCGTCATCGGGGACGAGGTCGGGACCGCCGTAGGCGTCGGGGAAGAGCCGGGCCAGGACCGGGTCGGCGGGCGGCTCGCTGGGGCCGTCGTTGAAGATCGACGCCAGCAGGTCCTCGCCCTCGCCGTCGGCGGGCTGCTCGCCCGGCCCGATCAGCTCCATCAGCTGGACGGCCAGGCTGCGCAGGATGGAGATCTCGACCTCGTCGAGCGGGACGGCGGCGCCGCCGTCGGGCAGCGGCTCGAAGTGCCCGGTCATCGGCGGTCCTGCTGAAGGGTCGCCCACAGGCCGTAGCCGTGCATGGCCTGCACATCCCGTTCCATTTCCTCACGGCTGCCGCTGGAGACCACCGCGCGGCCCTTGTGGTGGACGTCGAGCATCAGTTGGTGCGCCTTGTCCTTCGAGTAGCCGAAGTACGTCTGGAAGACATAGGAGACGTAGCTCATGAGGTTGACGGGGTCGTTGTGGACGATCGTGACCCACGGGACGTCGGGTTCGGTGACCTCGAAGGGAGCCTCGCTCGACTCGGGACGCTCGATCTCGACCGGGACGCTGAGCGTGCAGCGGTGCGGTCGGAGCGTGATCGTGGGGGACGGGTGGGCGCTCACAGGCCCCATGCTGCCACCCGGGGGCGGGCGGTGCACAAACGCCTCTCGCGCGCGCCGCGTCGGCGCGTTGCGCACACCTGCCCCAGGGAGTACGGCGCCTCCGCTCCGGAGCGGTGATGCACGCCCACCCCAGGGGGTGACGCAGGCCCACGCCAGGGGGTGACGCACCCGACGCCGGGGCATGAGGCACGCCCGCTCCAGGGGGTGGCGCACGCCCGCTCCAGGGGATAAGCGGAGGCCCTCATCTCACTATCGTCAAAGTGACGAGTAATGGGGGTAGCATCTTCTGCATGAACACAGCAGACCTGGGGCTGCCGGTGGCCGTGCCGTCGACTGCGCTCTTCACCGACCAGTACGAACTCACCATGCTGCAGGCCGCGTTGCGGTCCGGCACCGCGGACCGCCGATCGGTCTTCGAGGTCTTCACCCGCCGACTGCCCGAGGGGCGCCGCTACGGCGTGGTGGCCGGCACCGGCCGGGTGCTGGACGCGGTGGAGAACTTCCGCTTCGACGAGACGATCCTCGGCTTCCTGCGCGAGCGCGGCATCCTCGACGAGCCGACCCTCCAGTGGTTGGCCGACTTCCGCTTCCGCGGCGACATCTGGGGCTACCCGGAGGGCGAGGTCTACTTCCCCGGCTCCCCGATCATGCGGGTCGAGGGCACCTTCGCCGAGGCGGTCCTCCTGGAGACGGTGATCCTCTCGATCCTCAACCACGACTCCGCGGTGGCCGCGGCCGCCTCCCGGATGGCGGTGGCGGCCGGGGAGCGCCCGCTGATGGAGATGGGCGCCCGCCGCACCCACGAACTCGCGGCGGTGGCCGCGTCCCGCGCCGCCTACGTCGGCGGCTTCCACGCCACCTCCGACCTGGCGGCCGGCTTCCGCTACAACATCCCCACCGTCGGCACCAGCGCTCACGCCTTCACCCTGCTGCACGACACCGAGCGGGATGCCTTCACCGCCCAGGTCGACACCCTCGGCAGCGGCACGACCCTGCTCGTGGACACCTTCGACGTCACCGAGGCGGTGCGCGCCGCCGTGGAGGTGGCCGGCCCCGGCCTCGGCGCCGTACGGATCGACTCCGGCGATCTGCTGCTGATCGCCCACCGGGTGCGCCAGCAGCTGGACGAGCTGGGCGCCGAGAAGACCAGGATCGTGGTGACCAGCGACCTGGACGAGTACGCCATCGCGTCGCTGGCCGCCGCCCCGGTGGACGCGTACGGCGTCGGCACCCAGCTGGTGACCGGCAGCGGGCACCCGACCTGCTCGATGGTCTACAAGCTGGTCGCCCGCGCCGACAGCAATGAGCCGGGCGCCCCGCTGCGGTCGGTCGCGAAGAAGTCGATGGGCGCCAAGACCTCGACGGGCGGCCGCAAGTGGGCTGCCCGCCGGCTCGACGAGGACGGCGTCGCGGCCGCCGAGGTCGTCGGCACCGGGCCGGTCCCGGCGGAGCTGGAGGACCAGCAGTTGCAGATCCCGCTGGTGAGCAGCGGGATGGTGGTGGCCCGCGAGCCGCTGGACGCCGCCCGCGACCGGCACATCGCCGCCCGCGCCGGGCTGCCGCTGTCGGCGACCCAGTTGTCTCGGGGGGAAGCGGTCATTCCCACCGAGCATGTGTAGGACGACGACCAGATGCGGCCCGAGTGCGTGCCCCGAGTACGTGCCCCGATGTACGTGCGGGCCAGTACGTACGGGGCCAGTACGGCGGGGCCGATACGTGCAGCCCCAGTACGTGCGGCCCCAGCGTGCGGGGCCGGCGGGTGCGGCCCGTGTCTGTGCACCGCGGCAGGCGGGCGGCCCCGCAGCCCGGCACGCGTGAGGGACGAGCGGCCCGCACGGGTGGCGTTCGAGCAGTCCCGCACGAGTGAGGTACGAGCGGGCCGCACGGGTGACGTACGAGCGGTCCCGCGCGAGGGGGTACGGGGTGCGCCTGGGGCGACTTCGCCTTGACGCCGCCGCGCTCCTTGATTCGGCAACGATTACAGAGAGTGACTAGTTCCCTTGAATTTATCACATGATGTAACGCGAAGGGAGGGGGCGGAGAGAGGGGCGAGTTCGGTCATCCACTCCCGCAATCACCCTCAAGTGGCTACCCTCGGTCACACCATCACTTCGCGCCCCTCCCCCCAACTCCCAGCCGGAAGGCACGCACCATGCATCGGGCACTGATCGTCGTTGACGTGCAGAACGACTTCTGCGAGGGCGGCAGCCTCGCGGTGGCGGGAGGCGCGGAAGTCGCGGCAGCCATCACCGACCTGATCGGCCAGGCGGCAGGCGGCGGCTACCGCCATGTCGTCGCCACTCGGGACCACCACATAGACCCGGGCGATCACTTCTCCGATCACCCCGACTTCGAGCACTCCTGGCCGCCGCACTGCGTCGCCGGCACGGAGGGCAGCAGCTTCCACCCGAATTTCGCCCCGGCCCTCGCTTCCGGCGCGATCGACGCGGTCTTCGACAAGGGCGCCTACGAGGCCGCGTACAGCGGCTTCGAGGGGACGGACGAGGACGGCACCCCGCTCGCCGACTGGCTGCGCGCGCGGGACGTCACCGAGGTCGACGTGGTCGGTATCGCCACCGACCACTGCGTACGGGCCACCACGCTCGACGCACTCCAGGCCGGGCTGCGCACCCATGTCCTGCTGGATCTGACGGCCGGCGTCCTCGCGCACACCACCGAGCGGGCCGTCGAGGAGATGCGGGCCGCGGGCGCCGAGCTGACCGGCAAGCCGGTGCTCGCCAACCAGTAGGCGGCAGGCGGTCACCAGTGAGCCCGTGAGCCGCGGGCCGGGGGCGCGCCCCCGGCCCGCGGCTCACCGCATGTGGCCGGCCCCGCAGCGGCCGGTCTACGCCGCCTGTCCGCTGCCCGCCGGCCCCGTGGCCGAGGTGCGCGGCGCCGGGGCGGACCGGGGGCGCCACAGGGCGCGTATGGGGTGCCAGGACTCCGTGTCGTCGCCCGGGGTCTCGCGCCAGACCAGGCCGTCGGGGTGGTGCAGGACGGCGGTGACCTCGTCCGGGGTGGGCGGCTCGGTGTTGCCGCGGAGGTAGACGGCGCGCAGACCGAGGTTGCGCAGCCTGGTCAGGGCGCGCTGGCGGTTCACGGCGTGGACCAGGACCCGGACCCGGCAGCCGCAGTCGTACGGGCCGGACCGCGCCCCGTGGGGTGGTCTGGGCAGCGAGAGGGCGACCACCACGCTTCCTCCAGGAAGCCTGATGAAGCCGCCACCGGACATGGACATATCTCCCCCGTGAGACTCGGCGTCAACAAGGAACTGCAGGATGCATCTAAACGCGAATCGGCCGCCGCCCGCTAGGGGGCAACGGCCGATTCGGCTCTGACCTGCGATTTTTATCTTTTACTTACCTGCAGGGCTCACCTTGATCGTCACCGTGGAGCCATCACTGGCCTCCTTGGTGATCTTGATCCGGGTGTTGGTGTCAGGAACGATCACACCGCCCGTCGGGTTCGCCTTGTCGTAGTAGACGCCGTGCCGGTCGTCGAAGAGCGTCACACCGCGCTTGGACTTGATCGTGACCGGCGTGCCGTCGTTGTGGAGCGTGAGGGCGTCGGTCCGGTAGCGGGTGAAGGTCGAGTCGTAGGACTGGAAGCGGTTGCGCATCAGCTTGCCGTCCGCCCAGCGCTCGGCCCCCGGGTGCGCGTCGACCGGGAGGATCTGCCCGTAGCCCGGGTGCTGGCCCACGTTGTTGTCGGGCTGCGAGGTGTCCCACAGCCAGATCAGCACGCCGTTCTGGTAGGGGAAGTGCTCCACCCAGGTCGGCTTGTCCTTGCGCCAACCGAAGTTGTACGGGCCGACCTTGAGGGTCTTGTCGTACGACACGTACTGGCGGTTCTCGGCGATGTAGTACTGCGGGTAGTCCTTGGTGAAGGACGCGCCGATCCGCGAGAAGCCCTTGCTGGTCCAGCCGTTGTCGTCGCCCTCGGCGTTGTCGCTGAACAGCGGCTTGCCGTCGGCGACGACGCCGATGGTGTCGGCCGCGAAGCCCTTCTGGGCCGCGCCGCCGTCGGTCTGGTAGCGGAAGCGCAGGTCGATCTTCTTGCCCGCGTAGGCGTCGAGCGGGTAGACGAGGTCCTGGTAGGCGTCGACGGTGCCGGTCAGTGCGGGCTTGTCGCTGCCGTCGCGCGGGATGGCCTTGCCGCCCGCGGTGCCGTCCAGGGCCGTCCAGTCGGCGCCGCCGTCGGTGGAGACCTCGGCGTAGAGGTAGTCGTAGTCCTTCTCGATGTCCCACCAGCCCTTGAGCGTCAGCGACGCCTTGGCCTTACCGGTGAGGTCCACCGGGCGGGACAGGGTGTTCTTCAGGTCGTTGCCCATGTCGCTCCACCACTGCTTGGAGCCTTCCGCGGGCGCGACGATGTCGGTCTTGACCGCCTTGGCGGGCAGTTCGACGACCACCGCCTGCTTGTCCTTGGTGTTGTACTCCGCGACGCCCAGCTTGTGGGTGGACTTGGTGGCGGCCTTCGCCTTGCCGTAGTTGAGCCAGCCCAGCTGCAGCTTGTCCCAGGCGCTCATGTCGCCGGGCAGGTCGCCGATGGAGTCCTTGCCGGTGCCGAGCCAGGAGCCGGACGACATCAGCGACCAGAAGTCCACCGAGGACTCACCGGTGCTGGTGGTGTCGTACTCGTCCGGCAGGCCCAGGTCGTGGCCGTACTCGTGGGCGAAGACGCCGAGTCCGCCGTTCTCCGGCTGCATGGTGTAGTCGCCGACCCAGATGCCGGTGTCGCCGATCTGGGTGCCGCCGGCCTTGTTGCCCTCGGGACCGGTCTTGCCGGCGTCGGTGCCGTACGCGTACCAGCGGTGCGCCCAGATGGCGTTGGTCTTCTGGACGCCGCCGCCCGCGGACTCGTCCTCGCCGGCGTGCACGATCTGGAAGTGGTCGAGGTAGCCGTCGGGCTCGTTGAAGTTGCCGTCGCCGTCGTGGTCGTAGCGGTCCCACTGGTCGTACTTGGCGAGGTCGGTCTTGATCTGGGCGTCGGTGCGGCCGGCCGCCTTCTGGTTCTTGGCCCACTGGTTGACGCCGTCGCGGATCAGGTCCCAGGCGTTGGCGCAGTTGGTCTGGCCGCAGTAGTTGGAGCCGTAGCGGGCCTCGTTCCAGTCGACCTTGACCCAGTCGGAGACCTCGCCGTCGACGGAGTAGCGGCCCGAGGACTGCTTCTCGTAGTACTTGGCGAGCGACTGCTTCTTCTTGTCGTGCGAGAAGTACAGGTCCTGGAAGTGCTGCTGGTTGTAGTCCTTCTGCCAGGCCGTGCTGTTGTCCTTGGCACGGTCCGGCTCGGCTATCCGGTTGTGCGCGGGGCCCACGTCGCCGCCGTACTTCTTCACCGGGGGCTTGGGGCCGTCGCCGTCCGGGTCGAACATCGTGGTGTCGTCGACCTTGTCGCCGAAGTCCACGAGGACGGTGAAGATCTTGTCGGTCTTCTCCCGGGCCAGCTCGACGTACTTGCTCCGGCCGAGCTTGACGACCTGGGAGCCGTCGCGCTCGGTGGCCTTGGCGTCGCCGGAGATGACCTGCTGCAGTGCTTCCTTGCGCGCGGCCTCCTGCTTGTCGCTGAAGGGCCCCTTGAGGTCGTGGTCCACGGTCCGCTCGGGCGCCGGGTCATGGCGCTCGGCGACGGACGACGGACCCTGGGGGTCGGCGGTGGCCACCCCCGACGACAAAGCGGCCGCCCCGATCACGGCGATCGCCGTGGCCAGAGCGGCCGGTCTGAACACCTTTCTGTGGTCTCTCACTTGGCGCTGTCCTCCCCTAGACGCGGTCGTTGTTTGGAGGGCATTCGACCGGAAGTACGGGGGAAAAGACAGGTCTTGACTTGGTCACGTCAGGCCAGTACGTTAACCGGTTCGCACGTGACGGCTATCGGACACCGGTCCGATGACGACATTCGGGCGGGCAGGGGCCGGGCGTATATGCCCACCGGGCATGCGCCCCCGCCCCGAACAGCCGTGACACGCCCAGATGTTCGAGCGTGCGGCGCTCCGTGCGCCCCCCATGCCTCCGCCCGTGGGTTAGGTCACGCTTACTTGGCGTTCCGCCCGGGCAGTAAGGACCGTAGGCTCGTGTGATGGCGCGCCCTTGACCGACACCCCCTGCCGACCCTCCGAGGACGGATTCCGCCATGCCTCGTCCGACCGCCACCCAGCTCGTCTACGGTTCGGCCACCGTCTTTCTCTCCACCCTCGCGATGCTGCTGCTCTCCCAGACGGAGACCGGGGTCGGGGTCGCGGTCATCGCCATCGCCGGGCTCGGGCTCGGTCTGCTCGTCGCCATGACGGCACCGATTCCGGGGGTGTCGCGGGTGGTCCGGCGGCATGTCGTACGGGCCAAGTCCCCCGCCGCGCCCGGGGAGTCGGCGTCCCTGCCGACGCAGACGCAGACGCCGGCCGCAGCGCCGTACGGCCGGATGGCGCGGGCCCGGGTCGCCTCGGCGGCCGGTGCCGCGGAGGCCGGCAAGCACGCGCACTGAAGCAGGCGGCCGTACCGAGGAGCTGGGCCCGCCGTCGCGCCGCTAGGGCGTTTCCGCCTCCGTGGACACCACGACGGTCTTCGCCGCCTTGTCGTGCAGGCACTGCTGATAGGGCTTGTCCCAGGTGCACCACAGGACGTTGACCAGCCAGAAGATGAAGCCGATGCACTGCACGATCAACGGCAGTGAATAGACCACGGCACGGATCCAGGCCGCCTGGCTGGTCGGGATCACGCCGTTCGACAGCATCGCCACGCGGATCTTCATCGCCATCTTGCCGAGGGTCTGCCCCTTGTGGGCCACCATCAGCGCTTCGTAGACGATGTAGGCCAGCATCGTGACGCCCACCACCGTGTACCACCAGGTGGCGGCCACCGCATCGCTGATGCTGAGGTGGTCCGCCAAGTTGACGGCCGCGATCACCCACATGATCACCCACACCGGCAGCACGACCACGAGCCAGTCGATGATGCGCGCCACGAGCCGCCGCCCCAGGTTGGCCAGCGGCGGCATCCCGGCCAGCGGATCGGCCGCCCCGTACTGCCCGCCGTAGGGATCGCCGGCGTACGGGCCCGCGCCGTACGGCGTTCCTCCGGGCGGCGTGCCTCCGGCGGAGGGCCCCCGTGGCGGACCCTCCGGAGGTGGAGGAGGCGGGGGCGGAGGAGGCGGAGGAGGCGGAGGAGGCGTGCCTCCCGGCGGCGTACCCCCTGGCGGCGGCTGGCCCCCCGGGGGCGGCGGGCCTCCCGGCGGCGGGGCGCCTTCGCCGCCGCCCGTGCCGCCGCCCTGCGGAGAGCTGTTGCCGGGGGAGCCGTTGCCGGGCTGCTCGGTACTCATGGCCCGAGTCGACCCCTTGTCGGGGCGGCCCGCATCCGGCGCGGTCCGTTCGGGCTATCGGGCCGGTCGGTCGGACGCGACGAAGGTGCGCGCCACCTTGTCGTGCCAGCACTGCCGCCACGGCTGGTCGAAGACGCACCACAGCACATTCACCACGCCGACGGCCAGCACGCCGAGCACGCTGTAGACGAACCAGCGCTTGAGGGCGGCGCCCAGCGTCGGGGTGTCGTGGCTCTCGATGTCGATGACCCGGACGCCGCACAGCTTCTTGCCCAGGGTGCGGCCCCACTTGAGGGTCGGCAGCGCCTCGTAGAGCGCACCGCCGATCAGCAGGACGGCCAGGATCGTGGCGAAGACCGGGGCGGTGGTGCCGTCGACCAGATAGACCGTCACCTGGCGGCCGGACTGCTTGGCCGCCTCGACCTTGGCGTCGATGTGGTCGGTGACGGTGCTCCACATGGGGACGGCCACCGCGGCGGTGAGCGCGCCCAGCACGAGTGTGTCGATCAGGCGGGCCGCCAGCCGGCGGCCGAGCCCGGCCGGGTGGCCCTGTGCGGCCTGCGCGGCGGCGAAGAAGGGGTCGGAGTCGGTGGGCGGCTTCCAGGGGATGACGCCGTCGGCGCCGCCGCCCTGGGCGGGGAGGCCGGCCGAGGGCGCGGGCACCTGCTGGCCGGGGTGCTGCTGTGCCGGATGCTGCGGGGCGGGGTTCTGCGGAGCCGGGGCCTGCTGGGCCGGGGCCTGCTGCGGGGCCGTACCGCCCTGCTGGCGGCCGCCGACGGACGGCAGCGACTGCGGGGCGCCGCCACCGGGTGCGGCGGACTGCGGCCGCCCGGCGCCCGCGACGCGGATCGCCATGGTCTCGTTGGCCTTGGCCGGCTGGGCGGACTGGGCGGGCTGTCCGGCGTGGGGCCGTACCGCGCGGATCGCCGTGGTGCCCTGGTCGCCGGAGGCCGGGCCGCGGCGGGCCGAGGGGTCGACGGCGCGGATGGTGACCGTCCCGTCGGCCGGGGCCTCGGGCGGGCGCGACGCGGGAGCGGCGGACGAGGGCGCGCCGGGCGCCTCGCCGGCGGCGGCCCCGTCGCCGTGCTCGTCGCGCTGCGGCGGCACCGTGCCCCAGGCGGCGGCGCCCGAGGGGCTGCCCGCGGGTGCCTGGTCCGGCGAGCCCCAGGAGACCCGGCGGTCGGCCTCGCCGCCGAAGCCGCTCTGCCGGGAGGCGTCGGCCTGCCAGGCGGAGGCCGGTTCGGGGCTGGTGCCGTGCAGCCGGGCCGGGTCGTCCCAGCTCGCGGCCGCGGCCTCGCCGCCGCGCACCGCGGGGACCTGGGCGTCGCCGGCCGCCTCCTCGTCGAGGAAGACGGGCCCGGTCTCCTCGACGGTGGCGGGGGCCGGCGGCGGGGCCGCGCCGGGCGGCGGTGCGGGCATCGCCTCGCCCTCGGCGGGGGCGGGCCGGCTGGTGCCCGGCACCCATGCGGCACCGTTCCAGTACCGGATGTAGCCGGGGATGGACGGGTCCGGGTAGAAGCCTGGCGTGGGGCTGCCGCCGGCGGATCCTGAGGTAGGGGCGCTCATGTCCGAAGTCCCGTATCTGTACTCGGCCTGGTGGGTGTGGGCAGCAGTCTGCCGCAACGCGGCGTCCACATCTATCAGACCCCGGGTCACATCGGTGCCCCTGCCCGCTACGACCACCTGGAAGAGGTTTCGGAAAAAAGTTGTACGAAGTCGTGTAAGGGTCCGGCGTGAGGCGGCTCTCTCCTGGTGTGCGGGCCCGTCCCAGGCCCGCGGAGAAGCGAGACGAGAGGCGGACCTGATGATGCACACCGTGGTGGAACGAGAGCTGGAACTGGGTCTGGTGCTGTCGCCGGAGCGCAGCATTCCGGTGCCGGCCCGGCTGGCATACCGGACGGACGACCCCTATGCCGTCCATGTCACCTTCCACGTGGGTTCGGACTCGCCCGTCACCTGGACGTTCGCCCGTGAACTGCTCGTCGAGGGCGTGTTCCGGCCGTGCGGCCAGGGCGATGTGCGGGTGTGGCCCACGAAGGTGGACGGCCGCAGCCTGGTCTGCATGGCGCTGAACTCCCCGGACGGCGAGGCGCTGCTGGAGGCGCCGGCCGCGGCGGTCTCGGCGTGGCTGGAGCGCACTTTGCGGGTGGTCCCGCCGGGGAGCGAGCAGGCGCATCTGGGCCTGGACAAAGGGCTGAGCGAGCTGCTGGCGCTGACGTCGCGGGATGATCAGTGGCCGGGCGGCACCTGGCCTTCGGACGAGTCGCCGGAACCCGGGGCGTAACGGGTGTTCGGGAGGCGCTGCAGAAGCGCGCGATCAGCGCGTGTCCGGTGGGCGGGGGCCGGTGCGGCCCCCGCCCACCGACCAAGGGCCGGATCGTGTGCACGGCGGGGGACGCCATCGGGTCGGCGGGGCCGTGCGGCCGGGGGGTCAGCCGCGGTATGCCTCCAGCAGCCGCAGCCACACCTCGCTGATCGTCGGGTAGGCCGGCACCGCGTGCCACAGCCGTTCGAGGGGGACTTCGCCGGCCACCGCGACCGTCGCGGAGTGCAGCAGCTCGCCGACGCCGGGGCCGACGAAGGTGACGCCGAGCAGCACCTCGCGGTCCAGGTCGACGACCATGCGGGCGCGGCCGCGGTAGCCGTCGGCGTACAGGGAGGCGCCGGCCACCGCCCCCAGGTCCTGGTCGACCACCCGGATGCGGTGCCCGGCCCGCTCCGCCGCGGCGGCGGTCAGGCCCACCGAGGCGGCCTCGGGGTCGCTGAAGACGACCTGCGGGACGGCGAGGGTGTCCGCGGTGGCGGCGTGCGCGCCCCAGGGGTCGGACTCCAGGATCGGGACGCCCCGGGCCCGTGCGGCGATCGCGGCGCCGGCGATCCGGGCCTGGTACTTGCCCTGGTGGGTCAGCAGGGCGCGGTGGTTGACGTCGCCGACGCCGTAGAGCCAGCCGCCGGTCACGCCCGTCACCCGGCAGCTGTCGTCGACCTCCAGCCAGGATCCGGGCGTCAGGCCGACCGTCTCCAGTCCGACGTCCTCGGTGCGCGGGGCACGGCCGGTGGCGATCAGCAGTTCGTCGGCGATGATCTCGTCGCCGGAGTCCAGTACGACGGTCACCGCGCCGCCCGGGGCCTCCCGGCGCACCTCGCGCACTTCGACGCCGGTGCGCAGGAACGCGCCCGCCTCGGCGAGCGATTCGGCGACGAGGTGGCCGGCGAACGGCTCCATGCGGGGCAGCAGTCCGTCGCCGCGTACGAGCAGGGTCACCGAGGCGCCCAGGGCCCGCCAGGCGGTGGCCATCTCGACGCCCACCACGCCGCCGCCGACCACCACCAGCCGGCCCGGTACGGCCTTGGCGCTGGTGGCGTCGCGGCTGGTCCAGGGGCGGGCCGCGGCGAGTCCGGGGATGGGCGGCAGCACCGCGCGGCTGCCGGTGCACACCGCGACCGCGTGCCGGGCGGTGAGCACCCGGCCGCCGTCGACGACGACCCGGCGGGGTCCGGCGAGCCGGCCCTGTCCGCGGACCAGGTCGATGCCGACCGAGTCCAGCCAGCGGACCTGGCCGTCGTCCTTCCAGTAGGAGGTGAAGGCGTCGCGGTGGGCGAGGACGGCGGGGGCGTCCAGGGGGACGTCGGCGGCCTCCTTGAGGCCGGGCACCCGGCGTGCCTCGGAGCGGGCGGTGACCGGGCGCAGCAGGGCCTTGCTGGGCATGCAGGCCCAGTAGGAGCATTCGCCGCCCACCAGCTCGCTCTCCACGATCGCGGCGCTCAGTCCGGCGGCGTGCGCCCGGTCGGCGAGGTTCTCGCCGGTCGGCCCCGCCCCCAGCACGATGACGTCGTACTCCTCATCGGAGGCTCTCCTCGCTTCGGTCGCTGCCATCGGCACTCGCTCCCTGGGGTGGGCAGAGGTGGCCCGGTGGACGGGCTCCGGCGGTCCTTTCGGCCATCCTCTGCCCAGGGGGCCGTCAGCGCATCCGGCGTTCGACCGCTTCCTTGGCCTCGGCGAGCCCGGAGCCGGTCAGCTCGCGGTGGACCTTGATCGCCTGGATCGTCCTGCCCTGGGCCAGCAGGTCGTCGATCTCGGCCATCCGGGGGTCGTCGGGCTGCTCGACGCCGGTGTGGGCCAGCAGCAGGTCGACCTTCTGCTCCAGCCGCTTCAGGCGGCGGTCCAGGGCTTTGGAGCGGCGGTCGGTGGTGGAGGCCACCAGGGCGACGGCGAGGACGAGCAGGGCCAGTCCGGGGAGCAGGGTTTCCATGCGGGGACTCTACGAGGTGAGGGGGGGGCCGGCCTCGGGGGTGGGGGCCATGCACACGACAGGGGGGTGCGCCCCCTGTTGTTGCTGCCACGCGTCGCGGTCAGAAGACCTTCCCGGGGTTCAGGATGCCGCGGGGGTCGAAGACTTGCTTGATGCCGCGGTGCAACTCCAGTCCCACCTCGCCCAGTTCGCGGGCCAGCCAGTCCTTCTTCAGGATGCCGACGCCGTGTTCGCCGGTGATGGTGCCGCCGAGCGCGAGGCCGAGCGCCATGATCTCGTCGAAGGACTCGTGGGCGCGGCGCTCCTCGTCCTGGTCGGCCGGGTCGAAGCAGACCAGGGGGTGGGTGTTGCCGTCTCCGGCGTGCGCGCAGACGCCGATGGTCAGGCCGTACTTCTCGGCGATGGCGGTGGTGCCTTCGAGCATGGCGGCGAGCTGGGAGCGCGGGACGCAGACGTCGTCGATCAGCATGGCGGGCTTGATCCGCTCCAGGGCGGTGAAGGCGAGCCTGCGGGCCTGGAGCAGCAGCTCGGACTCGGCGGGGCCGTCGGCGGGGACGACCTGGGTGGCGCCGGCCTCCTCGCACAGCGCGCCGACGGCGGCGAGGTCGGCGGACGGGTCGGGGCTGTCGAAGGCGGCCAGCAGCAGCACCTCGGTGGACTCCGGCAGGCCCATCTGCGCCATGTCGTTGACGGCGCGGACGCTCGTGCGGTCCATCAGCTCCAGGAGCGAGGGGGCGTGGCCGCGGGCCATGATCTCGCAGACGGCCCGGCCGGCCGCGGCCACGGAGGCGAACTCGGCGACGAGGGCGAGCTGTCGGGGCGGGTTGGGCTTGAGGGCGAGGGTGGCGCCCACGACGACGCCGAGGCTGCCCTCGGAGCCCACGAAGAGGCGGGTGAGGTCGTAGCCCGCCACGCCCTTGGCGGTGCGGCGGCCGGTCTTGAGCAGGCGCCCGTCGGCGAGGACGACGTCCAGGCCGAGGACGTACTCGGCGGTGACGCCGTACTTCACACAGCACAGGCCGCCGGCCGCGGTGCCGATGTTCCCGCCGATGGTGCACGTCTCCCAACTGGAGGGGTCCGGCGGGTAGTAGAGGCCGTGCTCGTTGACCGCGCGGGAGAGCACGGCGTTGACGACGCCCGGTTCGACGACCGCGAGCCGGTCGACGGGGTTGATCTCCAGGATGCGGTCCATCTTCACCAGGGACAGCACGATGCAGCCGTCGGTGGCGTTGGCCGCGCCGGACACTCCCGTGCGCGCGCCCTGCGGGACGACCGGGACGCCCAGCTCGGTCGCCGTCCTCATCACATGCTGGACGTGTTCGACGGTGCGGGGCAGCACGACGACCGCGGGGGCGCCCGCCGCGCAGAAGTTGGCCATGTCGCGGGCGTAGGAGCCGGTGACGTCCGGGTCGGTCAGGACGGCTTCCGCGGGGAGCCCGGCGCGCAGGTGTGCGATGAGGTCCATGCCTCAAGCCTCGCACCCGTGGGCCGTACACGGAAGATCGCGTACGGCCCACGGTGCGGCCGGCGCGTGGCGCCGTCTTCCGGGGCGGCGGTGGCCGGGTGGCGGGCGGGCGGCCCGGTCAGAGGTTGCCGCGGCGCTCCTGCTCGCGCTCGATCGCCTCGAACAGCGCCTTGAAGTTGCCCTTGCCGAAGCCCAGGGAGCCGTGCCGCTCGATCATCTCGAAGAAGACGGTCGGGCGGTCCTGGACCGGCTTGGTGAAGATCTGCAGCAGATAGCCGTCCTCGTCGCGGTCGGCGAGGATCTTCAGCTCGCGCAGTTCGTCGATCGGCACGCGGGTGTCGCCCACCCACTCGCCGAGGGTGTCGTAGTAGGAGTCGGGCACGTCGAGGAACTCCACGCCGGCGGCGCGCATCTGACGCACGGTGGCGACGATGTCGTTGGTGGCCAGGGCGATGTGCTGCACGCCGGGGCCGCCGTAGAACTCCAGGTACTCGTCGATCTGCGACTTCTTCTTGGCGATCGCGGGCTCGTTGATCGGGAACTTGACCTTCTTGGTGCCGTCCGCGACGACCTTGGACATCAGCGCGGAGTACTCGGTGGCGATGTCGTCGCCGACGAACTCCTTCATGTTGGTGAAGCCCATGACGCGGTTGTAGAAGGCCACCCACTCGTTCATCCTGCCGAGTTCGACGTTGCCGACGCAGTGGTCGATGGCCTGGAAGAAGCGCTTGGCCGGCGGCTCGACCACGGGCGGCGCGGCGACGAAGCCGGGCAGGTAGGGGCCGTCGTAGCCGGTGCGCTCGACGAGGGTGTGCCGGGTCTGCCCGTAGGTGGCGATGGCCGCCAGGACGACGGTGCCGTGGTCGTCCTTGAGTTCGTAGGGCTCCTCCAGGCCGGTGGCGCCGTGGGCGACGGCGTACTCGTAGGCGGCGCGGGCGTCGGGGACCTCGATGGCGAGGTCGACGACGCCGTCGCCGTGGGCCGCGACGTGGTCGGCGAGGAAGCGGCCCCGTTCGGTGACGGGCTTGATGACGGAGGTGAAGACGAACCGGGCGCCGCCGGATTCGAGCACATAGCTCGCGGTCTCGCGGCTGCCGTGCTCCGGCCCGGAGTAGGCGACGCGCTTCATGCCGAAGGCGGTGGAGTAGTAGTGCGCGGCCTGCTTGGCGTTGCCGACGGCGAAGACGACCGCGTCCATCCCCTTGACCGGGAAGGGGTCCGCCTGCCGAGCCGTGCTGGGGGTGGTGGGCTGGGTGTGCATCGTGGTGTCTGCCATGGGCGCAGAGTCCCTCCGATCCACAAGGTGCGCAATAGTTTCGGAATTCTCTGGGCATTATGCATAGCGATAGGGCGGCTATTCCGGGCTATCTGTACATGATGACCATCGAAATCGAAGGAGTCGGCGATGGCGATCGATCATTTGGACGGGGCGCTGCTGGAGCTGCTGGCGAAGGAGCCGCGGATCGGGGTGCTGGAGGCGTCGCGGCGGCTGGGGGTGGCGCGCGGGACGGTCCAGGCCAGGCTCGACCGGCTTCAGTCGAATGGAGTGATCCGGGGCTTCGGGCCGGACGTGGACCCCGCCGCGCTGGGCTATCCCGTCACCGCCTTCGCGACCCTGGAGATCAAACAGGGCCAAGGAAACGACGTACGGGCGCACTTGACCACCGTTCCCGAGGTGCTGGAGCTGCATACAACGACGGGACATGGGGACATGCTCTGCAGGCTCGTCGCCCGCTCCAACGCCGATCTGCAGCGGGTGATCGACCGGGTCGTGGGCTTTGATGGCATTGTGCGGGCATCGACGGCGATCGTGATGGAAAACCCGGTTCCGTTCCGGATCATCCCGCTGGTGCAGCAGGCTTCGGAAGACTGACCGACCGAGGAGAGCGACGGGTGAGCTTCTGGGAGTACGTCGAAAACCGGCACGCCCAGCTGCTGATGGACACATATCAGCACGCCAGCGCGGTCTTCCAGTGCATGGTGCTCGCCACCGTGCTGGGGGTCTGCGTCGGGGTCGTGACCTACCGCAGCGGCTGGGCGGGCAGCCTCGCCACCACCGCGACCGCCACCATTTTGACCGTCCCCTCGCTGGCCATGATCGGCCTGCTGATCCCGTTGGTGGGCCTGGGCGTCCTGCCGACGGTCATCGCGCTGACCCTGTACGGGCTGCTGCCGGTGGTCCGCAACTCCATCGTCGGGCTGCGCGGGGTGGACCCGGCGCTGGTGGACGCGGCCAAGGGCATCGGGATGTCGCGCACCGCCCGGCTGCTGCGGGTCGAACTGCCGCTGGCCTGGCCGCCCATCCTCACCGGCATCCGGGTCGCCACCCAGATGCTGATGGGCATCGCCGCCATCGCCGCCTTCGCCTCCGGTCCCGGTCTGGGCAACGAGATCTTCCGCGGGATCGCCTCGCTGGGCAGCGCCAACTCCCTCAACCAGGTGCTCGCCGGCACCCTCGGGATCGCCGTCCTCGCCCTCCTCTTCGACGCCGTGTACGTCCTGATCGGACGCCTGACCATCTCCAGGGGGATCCGTGCCTGAGCCGACCGGGAAGCCGACGAGCGCCGCCGCCTCGGGCGCGAGCATCCAGCTGGAGAACCTGACGAAGGTCTATCCCGGCAACCCCAACCCGGCCGTGGACGACGTCAACATGGAGATCAGGGCCGGCGAGACAGTGATCTTCGTGGGGCCTTCGGGCTGCGGCAAGTCCACCACCCTGAAGATGATCAACCGGCTGATCGAGCCGACGTCCGGCCGGATCCGGATCGGCGACGAGGACGTCACCGGCATCGACCCGGTCCGGCTGCGCCGCAAGGTCGGCTACGCCATCCAGGCCTCCGGCCTCTTCCCGCACATGACGGTCGCCCAGAACATCGCCCTGGTCCCCAAGATGACCGGCTGGTCCAGGAGCCGGATCGCCGCCCGGGTCGAGGAGATGCTCGACCTGGTCGGGCTGGACCCCGGCGAGTTCCACGACCGCTACCCGCGCCAGCTCTCCGGCGGCCAGCAGCAGCGCGTCGGCGTGGCCCGGGCGCTGGCCGCCGACCCGCCGGTGCTGCTGATGGACGAGCCGTTCGGCGCCGTCGACCCGATCACCCGCGACCACCTCCAGGACGAGCTGATCCGGCTCCAGCACGAGCTGCACAAGACCATCTGCTTCGTCACCCACGACTTCGACGAGGCCATCAAGCTCGGCGACCGCATCGCGGTGCTCCGCGAGCGCTCGCACATCGCCCAGTTCGACACCCCCGAGGCGATCCTGACCAACCCCGCCGACGACTTCGTCTCCGGCTTCGTGGGCGCGGGCGCGGCGCTCAAGCGGCTGAACCTGACCCGCGTACGGGACGTGGGCGTGGTCGACTTCCCCACCGCCGGGGTCGACGATCCGCTGCAGTCCGTCTTCGACCTGCTGGGCTCCGGCGCGCACAACGAGCTGCTGCTGCTGGACCGCAACCGCCGCCCCTACAAGTGGCTGCGCCGCAGCGATCTCGCCCGTGCCAAGGGGTCGCTGGCGCGGGCCGGCACCCTGGTCGCCGACACCGTCACCCGGGACGCGACGCTGCGCGACGCCCTGGAGGCGGTGCTCACCGACAACGCGGGCCGGGTCGCGGTCACCGGGCGGCGCGGCGAGTTCATCGGGGTGGTCGACATGGAGACGCTGATGAACAACGTCCATGAACTGCTGGAGGCGGACCGCCTGGAGGCCGCCGACCAGCAGCACCGCCTCCAGGAGCAGCACAGCCGCCGCACCCAGCAGGAACAGGAGGGCCTGGGCGGCGCGGGCGGCCCCGAGGGCGTTCCCGGGAGCCGGGCGTGAGCGCCGGCGACGGCGGCGGTGCGGGGCCGGGCGAGCACCGGTCGCGCACCCGGCACCGGCCGAGCACCCATGAGGCCCTCGCCTTCCGCGACGGCGTCGAGATGGAGCAGCGGGAGGTGGCGGCCGGTGAGGCGCCCGTCCCCTCCGCCCCGTCCGGTGAGCGCCGGATCAGCTGGCAGAAGTGGACCTTCATGCCGGCGTTCCTGCTCGCCGTGCTGCTGGCCACCTGGCTGTGGTTCAGCGGCGCCCGGCTGGACTCCATCGCCCACCAGGCGGTGGACGACGGCAAGGTGTGGCTGGCGCTGCGCCAGCACCTCGTGCTCACCGTGGTCTCCACGTTCTTCGTCCTGATCATCGCGATCCCGCTGGGTATCGCGCTGACCCGGTCCCGGCTGCGCCGCGCCACCCCCTTCGCGATGGCCGTCGCCAACCTCGGCCAGGCCGTGCCCGCCCTGGGCCTGCTGATCCTGCTGGTGATCTGGCTGGGCATCGGCCCCCGCTCGGCGATCGTCGGCATGGTCCTGTACGCCGTGCTGCCGGTGCTGGCCAACACCATCGCGGGGCTGCGCGGTATCGATCCGACGCTGACCGAGGCGGCCCGGGGCATCGGCATGTCCGCCACCGGCGTACTGACCAAGGTCGAGCTGCCGCTGGCGGTGCCGCTGATCCTGGCGGGCGTGCGGACCGCGCTGGTGCTGAACGTCGGCACCGCGACGCTGGCCACCTTCGGCGGGGGCGGCGGCCTGGGCGATCTGATCTCGGCGGGCATCGTCACCCAGCGGATGCCGGTGCTCATCCTCGGCTCGGTGCTGACGGTGGTGCTCGCCCTGCTCGTGGAGTGGCTGGCCTCGCTCGCGGAGCTGCTGCTGCGGCCGCGCGGCCTGGAGGTGGCCACATGAGCGCCCGCCGGCGCCGGGCCGGCCGGCCGCTCACCGTCGTCGCGCTGCTGGCGGCGCTCGCCCTCGGCGGCTGCGGCCTGGTCAGCGGCAGCGCGATGACCGACAACGTGCTGCCGGGGCCGAACGCCGGCTACCCGGACCGGCCGCTCACCGGGGCGCAGCTGACCGTGACCTCGAAGGAGTTCACCGAGCAGATCGTGCTCGGCCAGATCATGGGCCTGGTCTTCGAGGCGGCCGGCGCCAAGGTCATCGACAAGACCAGCATCCAGGGCTCGATCGGCGCGCGGGAGGCCGTCAAGTCCGGAACGGCGGACGCCGCGTACGAGTACACCGGCACCGGCTGGATCACCTACCTCGGCCACACCACGCCCGTCGTCGATCCGCAGGAGCAGTGGCGGGTGGTCCGCGACGAGGACCGGAAGAACGGCGTCGTCTGGCTGCCGCCCTCGACGCTGAACAACACCTACGCGCTGGCGCTGAGCCCCGCCGATGCCGCGAAGTACGGCACCAGGACGCTCTCCGACCTGGGCGAACTGCTCAAGAAGGACCCCGGCGCGGTCACCTTGTGCGTGGAGAACGAGTTCGCCACCCGCAACGACGGGCTGCCGGGCATGACCCGCAAGTACGGCATGAGGATCCCGCCCGCCCAGGTGCAGCGGATGGCCGCCGGTGTCATCTACACCCAGATCGAGCAGGGCGGCAGCTGCACGTTCGGCGAGGTGTACACCACCGACGGCCGGATCAAGGCGATGAATCTGCGGGTGCTCGCCGACGACCGGCACTTCTTCCCCAACTACAACGCCGCTCCCGAGATCAACGCCGCGTCGCTGAAGAAGCACCCGGCCATGGCCGAGGTGCTGGCCCCGGTCACCAAGGCCCTGGACAACACCGTCGCCCGGGAGCTCAACCGCAGGGTCGACGTGGACGGCGAGGACCCGCACGAGGTCGCCAAGGACTGGCTGCTGCAGGAGGGGTTCATCAAGGAGGGGTAGGGCCTGTCCGATGGGTCCTGGCCGGGCCCGACCCATCGGACAGGCCCTAGGGACACCCCTCGGCGCGACGGGCCGCCGTCGGCCTTCCCGGCTCAGCAGCTGGGGAGCCTGCCGCCGGCCCGCAGCGCCTTCAGCGCGTCCACCGCGCCGTCGAGGGTGGTCACCGGGATCAGCCGCATCCCCTTCGGCAGCTCCGCCCGCGCGTCCGCGCACTCCTTGCGGGGCACCAGGAAGACCGAGGCGCCGTCGCGGTGCGCCGCCTGCGTCTTCAGCGGGACGCCGCCGACCGCGCCGACCCTGCCGCCGGCGGTGATCGTTCCGGTACCGGCGATGGTCCGGCCGCCGGTCAGGTCGTGGCCCGCGCCGTCCCCGTCGAGCTTGTCGACGATGCCGAGGGCGAACATCAGCCCGGCGCTGGGCCCGCCGACGTCCGCGAGGCTCAGCTTGACCTTGATGTCCTTGGAGGACCTGCCCAGCTGGTCGAGGGCGGCCGCGGTGGCGGTGTCCTGCGAGTGCTCCATCTGCTCGGCGTTGTGCTCGGCGATCTCCTCGGTGCTGTCGCCCACCGGGTAGACCGCCTCCCGGGGCATCACGGCCTCGTCGGTACGGAACCAGGCCCGGGCGATGTCCGTCAGATGCACCGATGCCTCCGGGCCGGTGGCGACGATCGAGGTCATCCGCAGCTGCCCGCTCGTCTTCCGGGTCCCGGCACCGGCGATGGTGATCACCGGCTTGCCCTTGTCGTCGCCGAGCACGTTCGCCGTCATCCCCGGGTACGCCACCGAGTACGGCAGCGGGGCGAGGATCGCGGTGACCAGGAGGCCGAGGACAAGGGCGGTGCAGAGCGCCAGGGCGCGAGCGCGGGAAGACACTCCGCCACCCTAATTGACCCCCGCCCCACCAGGCCCTTATGGCGCTACGGGCTCACCGCACGGCCACGGGCCCTTCACACTCCGTGGACGCGGCCGGGCGCGGCGGGCGGACACCGGGGCCGCGGTCACCGCGCCGGGGCGGCCGGCCGCACACCAGCGCCCCGGCCTCACCGCAGCGCCTCGGACACCTCCCGGGCCGCGTCGATCACCCGCGTGCCGATCCGCTCGGAGACGTTGTCCGCGAGCATCACCACGCCCACGCTGCCCTCGATCCCGCTCACCCCGAGCAGCGGCGCCGCCGCACCGCTGGCGCCGGCCTCCAACTCCCCGTGCGTCAGGGCGAGTCCGGCGTCCTGGAGCCGGCCCTGGCGGGCCTTGAGGATCGCCCGCCCGGCGGCCCCCCGGTCCAGCGGATGGCGGAAGCCGGCGCGGTAGGCGACGTGGTAGTCGGTCCAGGTCGGCTCGACGACGGCGACGGCCAGCGCCTCCGTGCCGTCGACCAGGGTGAGGTGCGCGGTGGCCCCCACGTCCTCGGCGAGCGACCGCAGGGCGGGCAGCGCCGCCTCTCTGACCAGCGGGTGCACCTGACGGCCCAGGCGCAGTACGCCCAGGCCCACCCGGGCCCGGCCGCCGATGTCGCGGCGCACCAGGGCGTGCTGCTCCAGGGTGGCCAGCAGGCGGTAGACGACGGTGCGGTTGACGCCGAGCTTGTGGGACAGCTCGGTGACGGTCAGCCCGTGGTCGGTGTCGGCGAGAAGTTTCAGGACGCGCAGTCCACGGTCGAGTGTCTGGGAGGTCTCTGCGGTCACGACGCCCCTCCTGGGTGAGTGGCGGCACTCGGGCGCGACGCGCTGCGGGTCCCGGAGCAGCGCGCGCAAGAGGCCGCCGGCCGCATGGCACCGGCTGCGCTCCGCGGCGGCGCTGCCACGGGGCGTGTGCGTGACCGGGACAGTAGCGAGCCAGTCCGGTCAGCGGAAGAGTCCGTCCAGAATCCGGGCTTCCACGCCTGGAATATCCCGATTGGCCCGCTCATGAGGGCGTGTTGTGCTTCAGCCTGGGCTGAAAGTCACGGGTCGGTCACGGCACGGGAAGCGGGTGGCACCCCGCGTCCGCGGAGCGCCACCCGCCGGGGGGGACGCGCTCAGCGCATCCGCGTCGCCCACTCCCGGACCTTCTTGATCCGCTCGCTCAGCTGCCCGGCGGTGGCCTCCGCGCTCGGCGGTCCGCCGCACACCCGGCGCAGCTCGGTGTGGATCACGCCGTGCGGTTTGCCGCTCTGGTGGACATACGCCCCCACCAGCGTGTTCAGCTGCTTCCGCAGCTCCAGCAGCTCCTTGTGCGTGACCACCGGGCGCCGCTCGGCCGGGATCTCCAGCAGATCCGCCTCCGCGTCCGGCTTCTTCCGGCTGTGGGCAATCTGCCGGGCCTGCCGCTTCTGCAGCAGCATCTGCACCTGGTCGGGCTCCAGCAGCCCGGGGATGCCGAGGTAGTCCTGCTCCTCCTCGCTGCCCGCATGGGCCTGCATACCGAACTCTGCGCCGTCGTAGAGGACCCGGTCGAAGACCGCCTCGGACTCCAGCGCCTCGAACGAGAACTGCTCCTGCTCCCCGGTGTCCTCGTCCTGCTCCTTGTTCGCCTCCTCCATCTCCTTCTCGGATTCGGCGTACGGGTCCTCCTCGCCGTCCTTCTTCGGCTTGTCGAGCACGTGATCGCGCTCGACCTCCATCTCGTTGGCGAAGCCGAGCAGCGTCGGAACGGTGGGAAGGAAGACGGAGGCCGTCTCACCGCGCTTGCGGGAGCGGACGAAGCGCCCCACGGCCTGCGCGAAGAACAGCGGCGTGGAGATGGTGGTGGCGTACACCCCGACCGCCAGGCGCGGCACGTCGACGCCCTCCGACACCATCCGCACCGCCACCATCCAGCGGTCCTGCGAGTGCGAGAAGTCGTCGATGCGCTGCGAGGCACCGGAGTCGTCGGACAGCACGAGGGTGGCGCCCTGCCCGGTGATCTCCCGGATCAGCTTGGCGTACGCCCGCGCCTGCTCCTGGTCGGAGGCGATGACCAGCGCGCCGGCGTCCGGGATGGACTTGCGGACCTCGGTCAGCCGCTGGTCGGCGGCCCGCAGCACGTTCGGCATCCAGTCGCCGCGCGGATCCAGCGCCGTCCGCCATGCCTGCGAGACCGCATCCTTGGTCATCGGCTCGCCGAGCCGCGCCGCTATCTCGTCGCCGGCCTTGGTCCGCCAGCGCATGTTGCCGCTGTAGGAGAGGAAGATGACCGGCCGGACCACGCCGTCGCCCAGCGCGTTGCCGTAGCCGTAGGTGTAGTCGGCGGCCGACCGCCGGATGCCGTCGTTGCCCTCCTCGTACGTCACGAACGGGATCGGGTTGGTGTCCGACCGGAAGGGCGTACCGGTCAGCGCGAGCCGCCGGGTGGCCGGCTCGAACGCCTCCAGGCACGCCTCGCCCCAGGACTTCGAGTCGCCGGCGTGGTGGATCTCGTCGAGGATCACCAGCGTCTTGCGCTGCTCGATCCGGTTGCGGTGCAGCATGGGCCGTACGCCCACACCCGCGTAGGTCACCGCGACGCCGTGGTACTCGCGGCCCAGCGGCCCGGCGCTGTACTCCGGGTCGAGCTTGATGCCCACCCGGGCCGCCGCCTCCGCCCACTGCTTCTTCAGGTGCTCCGTCGGCGCGACGACCGTGACCTGCTGCACGACGTGGTGGTGCAGCAGCCACGAGGCGAGGGTGAGCGCGAAGGTCGTCTTGCCGGCCCCGGGCGTCGCCACGGCGAGGAAGTCTCTCGGCTGGCTCTGGATGTAGCGGTCCATGGCCGCCTGCTGCCAGGCACGCAGCTTGTTCGCGGTACCCCAAGGGGCCCGGCCGGGAAAGGCCGGGGACAGGTGATGGCTGTTGGTGGCGCTGGTGGTGGTAGTCACGGTCTCCGTCGGCTGGGTCGGCGGTCGGCAACCGCGCAAGCCTATCCGCTGCGCTTGGCCGGCTTCCCACGTGTTCGGGTGGCCCGCCGTGCGCTGCGCTGTGCCGCGGCCCACGTTGTCGGCTGGCCCGCCGTGCGGGTTGCGGTGGTTCGCCTGCGGCGGGCGGGGCCGCTGCGCGGGGCTGTTCGGCCGCCGGTGACGGGCCTGCGGGGTTGGGTGTTCGGACTGCTGCGCTTTACGTCCGAACACCCAACCCCGCAGACCCGCCCCCTCCCGTGAGTGGGAAGGAAGAAGGCCGGTGGGAGCGTCCCCATGTGGTCCAGTGCCCGTCACCGACCGAGTCCCTCCCACTCCCCCTGCCCCCTACCCCCTGCCGCAACGGTGACCAGCCACGACGGCGAGAGTCCGGCAGCATCAACGACGACCGCAACCCACCCACCCCACCCACCCACGGGAGGGGACGGGCCGGAGGGGCAGGGGTGTGGGACGTAAAGCGCAGCAGTCCCACACCCCTGCCCCGCAGGCCCGTCACCGGCACCCGAAAGCCCCGCGCAGCGGACCCCGCCCGCCGCTGGGGGTACCTCCCACGCCCTTTAGGCAGTGGGGGAGCAACGGCGACAAACCACCACGGCGGGACAGCCGACAACGTGGGACATCAGCCAAGCGCAGCGGAACGCCTCAGACGGACCGACACCCCCGCCCCCGCCGCCGCGACGACGGCCATCGCCGCGAACACCGCCGCGAAGGCCGCCGGATGGGCGGCCGAGCCGGCGGAGGCAGTCGTCGCGGGGGCCTGCGCAGCCATCCCGCCGCCGAAGGCGACGAAGAGGACGCCGCTGATGCCGACGAAGGTCACATTGCCCAGCGCGTCCGACATCTGCAGGGAGGCGGAGTTGCTGCCGGCCTCCTCCGGGCGGGACAGCTTGAGCAGCAGCACGCCGCCGCTGGAGATGTTCAGGCCCATGCCGAAGCCGCCGACCGTCCAGGCCGCCGCGACGATCCAGACCGGGACCCCGTCGAGCAGGACCAGCGGCACCACCGCGATCGCCGCCGCCAGGAGCAGCATCCCCAGGCCCATCAGGCGCTCCCGGTGCGGTTCGAGGCGCCGGCGGCTCTGGACGTACGAGCCGAGCGCCCAGGTCAGTCCGCCGCCGGTGAGGGAGAGCCCGGCGAGCGTCGCGGACAGGCCGCGCTGGGTGACCAGCAGCAGCGGGATGAAGCTCTCGGCGGCGACCAGCGCACCGGCCGCCAGACCGCGCATCAGCACGACGGTCGGCAGGCCGCGCGCCGCCCGGAACGTGCCGCGGGGCAGCAGCCGCACGATGGCCGGCACCAGCAGGGCCAGCCCGGCGAGGGCGAGCGGCAGGGCGGACCAGGCCGGATGCTGGCCCGCGTACTGCAGCAGGCTCGCGCCCACCGCGACGGCCAGCGCGAGCCGGCAGCGCCGGTCGGTCAGAACGTGCCGCACCCCGCCGCGCGGACCCGGCTCGGTACGCGGCAGCTTGCGCAGCGCCGGCAGCATCACCGCGAGCGGCAGCAGTATCAGCGCGGGGATGGCGAGGAAGACCCAGCGCCAGCCGAGCTGTTCGGTGACGGTCCCGGCGAGCAGCGGGCCGACGATCACCGGTACCACCCAGGCCGCCGAGAACGACGCCATGATCGACGGGCGCAGCCGCTCGGGGTAGGCGCGGCCGACGACGACGTACAGCGAGACCACCACCAGCCCGCCGCCGATGCCCTGCACCCCGCGGCCCGCGATGAACATCCCCATGCTCTGCGCGCCGCCGGCGACCAGCAGCCCCGCCCCGAACGCGGCGATCCCGGTGAACAGCGGCGCGAGCGGCCCGCGCCGGTCGCTCCACTCGCCCGAGAGCGCCATCGCGAACAGGCTCGCGGTGAAGAAGGCGGAGAAGGCGAAGGCGTAGCGGCCGATGCCGTCCAGGGCGTGGGCGGCGACGGGCATCGCGGTGTTCACGGCGCTGGCCTCGAAGGCGACGAGGGAGACGACGGAGACGATGCCCAGGGTGAGGGCGCGGTGGGTGCGGCCGAGGACACCGTCGGTGCTGTCGGCGGTGCCGTCGGCGGTTGCCTTGCCGGAGGGCGCGGTCAGGGCGGGGCGGTCAGCGGTCATCGGGCCAGCGTAAGGGCCGTAGGGCGGGTGCGCCCCTGTCGGGAGACGGGGATCGGGTCGGTCGTCGGTCCTACGCCGCCCGTTCCCGATGCCGGCCGTTCGGCCGTATGAACACTCCGTGGCGGTGCCCCGGAAGCCATGGACTCCTGTGCCCCGCCGCCTTAGCCTCGGCCGCCGTTGCCGACGGATGGATGAGGAACTCCCATGCGACACAGGCTCTTTGGGCCCGACCGGGGCGGATCGAGAGCCCGCGCGGCCACCGCGCTGGCGGCCCTGGTACTCGCGCTGCCGGCTTCGGTGGCGCTCGCCCCGGCCGCGCAGGCGGCACCGATACCGCCCGCCCCGGGTCACCGGCTGGTCCCGCGGTACGAGGGCGCCCCGGCCACCGCCGCCCCGCTGCCCGCCGACCAGGCGCCGCCGCAGCACCCGTATCTGGCGCCCAACGGGCGGGCCGGTATGCACGGGGACGGTGCCAGCAGCGACACCCACCCGTTCCCCGGGCCGCTCGGCGCGCACCCGGCCGTCAGCAGCGCGCGGATGGCGGCGCTCGGCGGCGAGTGCGCGACGGTCACCTTCGACTCCGGTGGCCGGATACTGACGGTCTGCGGCACCTTCCAGGGCTTCCGGCTCAAGCTCCTGGACCCGGCGAGCCTGGACACGCTCGCCGAGTACCGGCTGCCGCAGCGCCCCTCCACCGTCGAGGCCGTCACCCGCCTGGACTTCTCCAGGATCTTCAAGGACACCTCGGGCGGCGCGTACTTCTACCTCGACGACAAGGACCGCGTCGTGCTGGCCGACTCCCGCCAGCACGTCCTGCGGCTCTCGCACGACCGGTCCGCCGACGGCCGCTGGCGCTTCACCGTCGACCGCGACTGGGACCTGACCCCCTACGTCCCGCACGACTGCGTCGGCTGGACCCACCTCCACCCGCGCGGGGAGTGCGATCCGGTCACCTCGGTCCAGCCCGACTGGGACGGCCGGATCTGGTGGGTGACCCGTAAGGGGCGGATCGGCACCATCGCCCCGGAAGGCGGCGCGATCCGCACCGTCCGGCTGCCCGGCGAGGAGATCCAGAACAGCTTCTCGGCGGCCGAGGACGGCGTCTGGCTCGTCTCCGACCACGCCCTGTACAGCGTGCGCGCGGACTCCTCGGGCACCCCGCGGATCCAGTGGCGGCGGACCTACGACCGCGGTACGGGCGGCAAACCGGGCTCCGTCAACCAGGGTTCCGGCACCACGCCCACCCTGCTCGGCGACGCCGCCCACCCCTACGTGGCGATCACCGACAACGCCGACGACCGGATGAACGTGCTGGTCTACCGCCGCACCGGACCGGGCGCCGGCCGCCTGGTCTGCCAGGTCCCGGTCTTCACCTCCGGCGCCTCCACCACCGACAACTCCCTCATCGGCTACGGCAACAGCCTCGTCGTCGAGAACAACTACGGCTACGAGAACGTCACCTCGCTGCTCCTGGGGAAGTCCGTCGTCGGAGGCGTCACCAGGGTCGACATCCGGCCGGACGGCAGCGGCTGCGACACCGTCTGGGAGAGCAAGGAGCGCTCCCCCTCCACCGTCGCCAAACTCTCCACCGCCAACGGCCTCCTCTACTCCTACACAAAAGACCCCAACCCCCTGGGCATCGACGCCTGGTACCTGACCGCCGTCGACTTCCGCACCGGCCACACCCGCTTCAAGCGCCTGACCGGCACCGGCCCGCTCTACGACAACAACTGGGCCCCGATCACCCTCGGCCCGGACGGCACGGCCTACATCGGCGTCTTCAACGGCCTGGTCGCCGTACGGGACACCCGGCCGCGCCCCTGACCGACGGGCCGCCCCACGGGGCTTCATGAACCCCACATTGCCCCGCATTGCGACTCCATGGCAGCCCGCCCCGCACCCTTGCCCCCTCCCCCACCCCGCGGCCTACAGTCGGGACAGCACACCAACCCGGCCGTGTGCCCGAGTGGTTCAGGGGCTCGCCTGCAAAGCGAGTTACGTGGGTTCGAATCCCGCCACGGCCTCGATGCGCAGGACGCGAGTCCGCATCTGGAGGCGGTCCCGGCATCCGCGGGGACCGCCTTCCGGTGCTGGGCAGGCCCGGCCTTCCCTGACGTCCCCTCATCTTCCTTCGCCGGGCCGGGGATTGCGGAAGGCAATCATCCGGTCGGGGTCGATGCGGGCCCACGGCAGGGTGCTCATCCAGGCGTCCCATGCCTCGCGCCCGTAAACCCCGGTCAGGAACGACGTCAGCGCCTGGTCGTTCACCGGGGACACCTCCCGGGCCCGGCCGTGCACCGTGATCTGCAGCCGTTCGCCGTCGATGACCGAGGCGGAGACGGCGGGGCGGGCGCGGAGGTGCCGGAAGCGGAGCGCATCGGCTCCCGAGCCGAAGTGAAAGCGGCCCCGGTAGAACAGCCCGTCGACCGGAGCCACCCGGGGCTCGCCCCGGGCCGTCGTGGTGGCCAGCGCCATCACGCGCATGGCGCCCATCTCGGCGACCACCCCCGCGGCGTCGAGGCGGCGCTCCTCGGTGACGACGGAGCGCAGGTGCGGGCCGGCTGCGGCGTACGAGTCGTCCAGCAGGCGCTGTAACCGGGCGAGGTCTTCCGGGCTCTCATCCATGGCACCAGGCTGCCAGAGGGTGGGACCGCGGCCCTACTGCCGCACCACCTGGGCCACCGCCGCCTGGGGGCGGATCGGCAGGCGGCCGATGGGGCGGCCGGTGGCGGCGCGGACGGCGGAGGCCACGGCGGCCGGGGAGGTGACGACCGGGACGGCGCTGGCGGGCTTGGCGCCGAAGGGGGCGACGACGTCGCGGTCCTCGACGAGTTCGACGATGCGGATGTCGGGGGCGTCCAGGGCGGTCGGCAGGGCGTAGCCGGTCAGGTCGGGGTGGCGGACCTGGCCGCGGGTGGTGCGGAGGTTCTCCATCAGGGCGGCGCCCAGGCCCTGGGTGACGCCGGCCTCGATGCGGGCCCGCAGCTGGCGCGGGTTGAGCACCCGGCCGACGTCCTGGGCGACGGACATCTCCACGACCCGGACGGTGCCCAGCTCGATGTCGACGTCGGCGACGCAGCGGATGGCGCAGAAGGCGAGGCCGACGAAGGCGTCGCCCTGGCCCTCGTCGTCCAGCGGCTCGGTGGGGTGCGGGCGGCACTGGGCGGTGGCCCACAGCTCCTTGCCGTCCAGGGCCTCGGCGACGGTGGTGCTGAGCACGCCGTCGTACGAGGTGATCTTGCCGTCGTTGATCTGGAGGAGTTCGGTGGACATGCCGAACTTGTGGGCCAGCGGCTGGAGGAGCTGGGTGCGGACCATCTTCGCGGCGCGCTCGACGGCGCCGCCGGAGACCCAGGTGTGCCGGCCGTGGCAGGCCGGGCCGGCCGGCGGCTGGTCGGTGTCGACGCCGGCGACGTGCACCTCCTCGACGCCGAGGGTCTCCTGGACGATCTGCCGCGCGAGCGTGGAGAAGCCCGAACCGGTCTCGACGGCGGCGCAGATGACGGTGGCGACCGAGCCGCTGACCTTGACGGTGGCGGTGGAGACCTCGTCGGTGCCCTCCGCGCCGAGCATGTGCACCATGCCCAGCGCGTAGCCGACGCCGCGGCGCACCGCGCCCGGCTCGCCGGCGCCCTCGGGGCCGCCCGGCAGCAGCCACTCCGCCTCGGGGGCGTCCTTGGGCAGTTCGGGAAGCGGTGCCTCCTTCACGGCGCGCAGGAGTTCGGCGACGGGGGCGGGGCAGGTGACCGTCTGCCCCGTGGGGAGCAGGTCGCCGGTGGCCATGACGTTGCGGCGCCGGATCTCGTCGGGCTCCAGGCCCAGGCGGGCGGCCAGCTTGTCCATCTGGCCCTCGTAGGCGGCGCAGACCTGCATGGCGCCCTCGCCGCGTACGTGGCCGGAGGGCGGGTTGTTGGTGCGCACCGCCCAGCCGTCGACGACGGCGTGCGGGACGACGTACGGGCCGCAGGAGAAGGACACCGCGGCGGCGAGCGCGTCGGCGGAGGTGTCGGCGTAGGCGCCGGCGTCCATCAGGATCTGCGCCTCCACCTTGACCAGCTTGCCCTCGCCGTCCGCGTGGTGGCGGTAGCGCAGCAGCGTGGGGTGGCGGTGGGCGTGCGCGAGGAAGGACTCCTCGCGGGTGGCGGCGAGCTTGACGGGGCAGCCCGTGCGCAGCGCCAGCAGGCCGAGCGGGAGCTGGATGCCGGGGTCCTCGCGGTCGGCGGTGGCGCCGGGCACGCCGGTCACCACGACCTTGACCTGCTCCGGTTCCAGGCCGAAGGAGGCGGCGGCCAGATCGCGGTCGGTGTGCGGGTCGGTGGAGGCGGTGTAGATCTCCACGCCGCCGTCGGGGCGCGGCACCGCGAGACCGGCCTCGGCCCCGATGGGCGCGGGGTCCTGGCGGCCGATCCGGTAGAGCCCCTCGACCATCACCTCGCCCACGGCGTCGGCGTCGCCGAAGCGGAGCGGGATATGCCGGATCAGGTTGCCGTCGGGGTGCAGCGGCTCGGCCTCGAAGGCGAGCTGGGGGTCGGTGACGGCCTCTTGGATCTCGTACTCGACGGCGATGGCGGCGGCGGCCAGCCGGGCCGTGTCGGGGTGGTCGGCGGCCACCGCGGCGATCGGCTCGCCATGATGGCGGACCTCGTCCTTGGCGAAGACCGGGCGGTCGGCGGTGCCCCGGCCGTGGCCCGCGTCCCCGGGGACGTCCTCGTGCGTGACGACGACGCGCACGCCCGGCATCTGCGCCGCGGGCGCGGTGTCGATGGACAGGATCCGGGCGCGTGGGTGCGGTGAGCGCAGCACCGCAGCCCACAGCAGCCCCTCGGCCCACAGGTCGGCGGCGTACGGGAAGGTGCCCTCGGTCTTCGCCGGCGCGTCGGCGGGCGGCAGGGAGACGCCCAGGCCGTGCGGCGACGGTTCGACGGGGATCTGGACGCCCGCCGCGGGGGTCGCGGTGACGGCACCTGCGCCATCGGACGTGCCGCTCATGCCACAACCTCGCTTCGCTCGGCCGCGCACTCGCGCGCCGCGCACCTGGTGATGACGATCCCCCCGTCCTCGGCCGGGGGGACCCCCACGCCGCGCTCGCTCATGCGGAGCCTCCCGTTTGCGGATCCTGGTGGTGCGGGGCGTGGCCCATGGGGTCGGCGGGGCCCGCCTGGTGGGGAATACGGGCGGTGTCCGCCGGCACCGCCTCGGCCGCGCCGTCCGGACCGTCCGAGGCGTCGTCCTCCCGGGCGTAGGCGGCCTCCGCGGCCTCCGCACGCGCCTTGACGACCTCCTCGACGGCGTCCAGCACACCCCGGTAGCCGGAGCAGCGGCACAGGTTGCCGCACAGCGCCTTACGGGTCTCCAGCTCGCTGGGGGCGTGGTTGCCCTCCAGCAGGTCGTGCACGGTCATCGCCATGCCCGGTACGCAGAAGCCGCACTGCACCGCACCGGAGGCGGCCAGCGCGCGCTGGACGTCGGAGGGCACGCCGTTCTGGGCGAGGCCCTCGACCGTGCGGACCTCGCTGCCCGCGGTGGTCGCCGCGGGCACCAGGCAGGACGCGACCAGCCGCCCGTCCACCTGGACGGAGCAGGCGCCGCACTCCCCCTGGGAGCAGCCGTCCTTGGCGCCGGCCAGGCCGAGGCGCTCGCGCAGCACGTAGAGCAGCGACTCGCCGATCCAGGCGTCGGTGACCGGCCGGTCGATGCCGTTCACCCGCAGGACGTAGGAGGCGGCGGGGTGCTCGTCGTGGGCGTCGGCGGCCGCCGCGGGGTCGTGGTCCGCGGCGGCGTCGGGCGCGCCGGCGGGGGCCTCGGTGTCCGCGGGGCCGGTGCCGCCGGCGGGGGCCGCGCCCTCGTCGGCGGGGGTGCCGGACGGCGCGGTGCCGGACGGCGCGGTGTCGCCGGCGGGGGCCGCCGTGGCGGCGGGGTCGCCGGGCTCCGCGGGCCCGTCGTGGCCGGCGGGTTCGTCGGGCGCGCCGGAGGCCGCGGGGTCGGCGGACGCCGCGGCAGCCGACCCCGCGGGCTCGGCGGCGCCGTCGCCCGGCGCGAACTCGCCGGTCCGCTCCGGCCGTTCGGCCTCGGCCTCCGGGGCGTCCCATCCGCCGGCACCGGCCGGGGCGGGCACGTCCGCCGCCGCGTCGTGCCGGTCCGCCGCCTCGTGCCGCGGTGCGGCGTCGGCGGCCGGCGGCCACTGGGCCAGCGCGTCGGCGGGCAGCGACCAGTGCCCGGTGGCGGGGGCGCCCGCGTCCGTGCCGTACGGGTCGGCGTCGCCGGCCGGTGCGCCGGTCGGCTCGGTGCCGTGGCCCGGCATCGCGCGGTCGTGGTCCGCGAGGGCGCCATCGCGCGCGTACGGGTCGCCGGCGGGGCCGTCGAACCGCTCGGGCGCCCCCCCGCCCTGCGGGGCCTCCTGCGCCGGTGTGGCGTGCGTCTGGGCCCCGTTGGTGGCGCTCAGCCCGGTGGTGAAGTTCCAGTGGCCCGTCCGTGCGGCCTCGGCGGGGTCCACGGCGTCGTACGCGCCGGCGCCCGGGTAGCCGCCGTCCTGATGGCCGGCGGCGCCGCCGGGACCGGTAAGTCCCTGATGGCCCGCATGCCCCTGATACCCCGGATGTTCCGGATGGCCGCCCGTGACTCCCGTACGGCCCGTCAGGCCGCCGTCGCCGACCAGGTACTCGCCGGACTCCTCCAGGCCGTCGTCGGCCGCCGCCGGTACCGACCAGCTGCCCGTACCGCCCGCCTCCGGGCTGCCCGCCACCGGCCAGTCCACCGGCTCGCCGCTCCACGGCTGGGCCGCCTCGGGCGCGCCGCCCTGGTAGGCCGCGGGCTCGCCCTGGTGGGCCGCGGTGTCCATCTGGGCGGCGTACCCGGCGGACGGGTCGGCGTAGCCGGCCGCGGGGTCCGCGAACGGCATCGTCCACTGGCCGGTGGCCGCCGGGTCGGCGTCCGCCCCCGGGGCCTGCGGCGCGGTGGGGTGCGAGGTGAAGGAGGCCGGCGGGGTGTAGCCGTGGCCGGGCGCGGCGAGCGGGTCGGCGCCCGGGGTGTAGCCGGGCGTGCGGCGGCCGTAGATCCCGGTGGTGAAGCCCTCCGGGAGCTGCACGAAGGCCGTCGCCTCCGACTCGTACTCGCCGCCCTGCGGCAGCGGCTGCCAGCCCTGGTCGGGGTGCGGCTGCTGCGGGTTGCGGTGGTCTGCCTCGCTCATGCCGACACCTCGCTTCGCTCGGCCTTGCGCGCACGCGGGGCGCACCCGCTGATGGTTCGCTCGGTGCACTCACTCACGACAGCGCCCTCCCCAGTGCGCGGCGGGCCAGGGCTGCCACCGTACGGCGCAGGTGCAGCGCGGCCGGCGGCAGGGCGGCCGGTTCCGAGCCGTCCTCCGGCGGTGCCGGGTCCGGGATGCAGGCGGCGGCCACGTAGTCGCCGAAGGCGGTCAGCGCCTCGGGGACCAGACCCCGTTCGCCGTCCCAGTCGATGATCGAGGCCACCCACTGCTCGGCCTCCAGGGGGCGCAGCGGCATGGCGGCGACCGCGCCGACCGCGCAGCGCACCCCGCGCCTGGCGGGGTCCAGGACCAGCGCGACCGAGGCGGTGGCGCGGCCGGGGCCGGTGCGCGCGGTGGCCTTGAGGAATGCCTGCGGGGCGTGCAGCAGCGGCACCCGTACGAAGCCGACGAGTTCGCCGGGCTGCAGCATCTCCCGGCCGGCCAGGAGGTGGCTGACCGGGATCTCGCGACGGCCGCCCCCGGGGCCGGCGATGACCAGCGTGGCCTCCAGGGCGGCGAGCACCGGAAGGGTGTCGCCGGTGGGGGCGGAGCTGACGATGTTGCCGCCGAGGGTGCCGGCGTTGCGGATCTGCGGCGGGCCGGCCGCGCGGGCGGCGGCGGCCAGGCCCGGGATCAGGGCGGCGAAGTCGGGGCGCCCCATGCGGGCGAGGGTCAGCCCGGCGCCGAGCAGCGCATGGCCGTCCAGGTACTGCCAGCCGCGGATCTCGCTGATCCGGCCGAGGCCCACCAGGCCCGCGGGTCTGAGGAGTCCGGCGTTGACCGCCGCCATGAGATCGGTGCCGCCCGCGACGGGCACGGCGGCGGGCATGGCGGTGAGCGCCGCCACCGCCTCGTCGAGCGAGGCCGGCAACGTCACCGTGTGCGACGCGTGCGGTGCGTGCGTGGTCAAGCCAGCTGCCCCTTCCCCGGTGTCCCGGCAGTTCCGCTCCGCCGTACGGTACGTGCTCACTGCCCGGACGTGGCAACTCTGGCACATCTTCCCGGGCCCTCGGCGCGAGGGTCCACCAAGCGGCGTTCCCTCCCCGAACGGGGTGCTGGTCCGGTTTCGTCCACCGCCGCGACGACCGGGCGGGGCTGCGGCGCGGGGTCCGTCGTGGCGTACCCCACCGTCCCAGGGTCCGGCCGCACGGGCGCCCCGCTCGGACGGGGGCTCACACGTTTGGGGGCGCCCCGTCGATCGGGCGTCCGAGCACGCCGGGGCGTTTGTGCCAGGGGCGGGGGCCGCCGGGCGGGCGGTAGTCGACGCCGAGGGCGTCGAGGCGGGCGTAGTGGACGGCCATCCGCCGGGTGAAGTCCTGGTAGTCGCGGTCGGCCGGGGCCGGCAGATGCGACCAGGCGACCTCGGCGAACCCGGCCAGCCGCGGGAAGACCTGGTAGTCCAGGCGCGCCTGGGTGTCCATGACCTCGGTCCAGGCGTTGGCCTGGGTGCCCAGGACGTGCGCCGCCTGGTCGCCCGTCAGCTCGGGCGGCACCGGCTCGAAGCGGTAGACGTCCTCCAGGGTGCGCACGAAGCCGATCGGCACCGGCTCGTCGGGAGAGGGGTGCTGACGGTGGTCCAGATACACCTGCTGCTCGGGGCACATGACGACGTCGTGGCCGGATTTCGCCGCGGCGATCCCGCCGGCGTAGCCGCGCCAGGAGGAGACGGCCGCACCCTCGGCCAGGCCGCCTTCGAGGATCTCGTCCCAGCCGATCAGCCGCCGGCCGCGGTCGGCGAGCCAGCGGTCGAAGTGCCGCATGAACCAGCTCTGCAGCTCGTCCTCGCCGGCGAGGGAGAGTTCGGCGATCCGGGCCTGGGCGGTGGCGGAGGCCCGCCACTGGTCCTTGGGGCACTCGTCGCCGCCCAGGTGCACGAAGGTCGAGGGGAAGAGGTCGAGGACCTCGTCGAGGACGTGCTCGTAGAACCGCAGCACGTTGTCGGTGGGCGCCAGTACGTTGGGGTTGACGCCCCAGGTGTCCCAGACCTTCAGGGAGGTGGTGTCGACGGCGTCGGTGTTGCCGAGTTCGGGGTACGCGGCGATGGCGGCCTGCGAGTGTCCGGGCACGTCGATCTCGGGGACGACGGTGATGTGCCGCTGGGCGGCGTAGGCGACGATCTCGCGGATGTCGTCGTGGGTGTAGTAGCCGCCGTGCGGGCGCTCGTCCCAGAGGGGGGAGGCGCGGTGTCCGAGCTTGGTGCGCTCGCGCCAGGCGCCGGTCTCGGTCAGCTCGGGGTAGCGGTGGATCTCGATGCGCCAGCCCTGGTCGTCGGTCAGGTGCAGATGCAGGACGTTGAGCTTGTGGGCGGCGAGCAGGTCGAGGTAGCGCAGCACCCCGTCCTTGGGCAGGAAGTGCCGTGCGACGTCGAGCAGCATGCCGCGCCAGCCGAAGCGGGGTGCGTCCTCGATGGTCTGCGGCGGCAGGGCGGCGGCCGCACGCGGGGTGAGCGGGGCCCGGCGGAAGGCCTGCGGGCCCAGGAGCTGACGCAGCGTCTGCGCGCCCCAGAAGACGCCGGCCGGGCCGCCACCGGTGATCCGTACCCCCCAGCGGGCGTCGGCCTCCAGGCGGTAGCCCTCGGCCGGCAGGGCGCCGTCGACGGCGAGGGCGAGGGTGTCGGCCGCCTCGGCGGAGCCGGGCGGCAGCGGGAGGCCGAAGGCCGCGCCGAGGGTGGCGCGCAGCCACCGCGCGGTGTCCTCGGTGCCGGGCGCGGCGGCCAGTGCGGTGCGCTCGCCGAGGCGGACGGCGCCGCGGCCGGGGCCGTCGATGCTCAGCGGGGCCGGGACCAGGCCGCCGCCCGGTCCGGTGGGGGTGTCCGTGTCCGGCATACCGTCAGTCCTTCACCGCGCCGCCCGTGCCCGTTACCAGTCGGCGCTGTACGAGTACGAAGAAGACCAGCACGGGGGTGGCCGTCCCGGACGATGCTGCCATGATCCCGCCCCGGTCGTCGTCCGGCGTGAAGAAGACGAGCAGATGCCTCCGGCGCCCTTCCAGGCCACGAACTCCCGGCCGAGATCGCCCAGTGTGCCGTCGTGGACGTATCCGACGGTGTCACTGCTGCCGCACTCGATTCACGTCGGGTGCACTGGACGGGGCGTTGAAGTGATCACATCTCCGACGTTCTTACGCCGCGCCGAGCGCAAGCTCAAGCGGGCACAGCGAAGACTGTCCCGCTGCCGGAAAGGCTCCAGCAATCGGCCCAGGTGTCCCGCTGGTTAACGAGCACTCAGCGCTGCTCCGCGTGCGGGGCCCTGACCGGGCCGAAGGGCCGCGGACAGCTCCACCTGCGTACCTGGCGGTGCGACTGCGGAGCCGTCCACGACCGGGACTCACATGCCGAGCACAACCTGCGTCTTGAGGGACGCAGGCTCCTCGCCGCCGGGAGAGCGGAGAGGTAGAACGCCTGCGGAGCCCGCGTAAGACCCGGCAGGCCGAGCAGCGGGCGCCGAACCACGAACCCACCCGAAGCCCCGACGTCTGCCACGGAGAGGCAGACGGGAATCACCCACGTTCATGTGGGTGAGGACGTCACTTCTTGCCGCCGTCCTTGCCGCCCTTGTCCTTGTCGCCACCGGCGCCCATGGACTCGAAGATCTCCTTGCACATGGGGCAGACCGGGTACTTCTTCGGGTCGCGACCCGGGACCCAGACCTTGCCGCACAGCGCCACGACGGGGGTGCCGTCGAGCGCACTCGCCATGATCTTGTCCTTCTGGACATAGTGGGCGAAGCGCTCGTGGTCGCCGTCGCCGTGCGACACCTGCGGTGTCGGTTCTACGAGGGTCCCCGTACCTGCCCCGCGCTCGGGCTCAAGAGTGCTCATAACTGCCAAGGGTACTCACGCCCGCGGCAACCCGGGAGCGTCGGCCCGCCGCCATGCGGAGCGGCGGACCGGCCCTACGACGCCACCGCGACCCCGCCGCGGTCGCCGGCCGTCAGGCCCAGCTCCGCGGCGAAGGCCAGCGCGGCGTCCGGCCGGACCTCGTACCAGGAGTCCTTGTCGCAGACCGCGTCCAGCAGCGCCGCGATGTCCGCCGCGCCGACCGTGCGGGCCTCGGCCGCGGCGAGGAAGGCGCGCACCGCGGGCGCCGCGTCCCGCTCGGTCTCGGTGAGCGCCACGAGGTCCTCCACGATCTTCGCCACCGCAGTGTCCCCCGGCGCGACCCAGCTCATGGCCATCGCCAGGCCGTCGTCCGGCAGCTTCGCGGGATACGGCGCGCGGGCCCAGGCGCCGTCCTGCCACCAGTAGACGAACCCGAGGAGATTGCCCTCGGCGTCCTCGCGCAACCGCTTCCAGGGCAGCCACGCGGGGCCGCCGGCCAGGAAGTCGAGCTGCCGGCCCCCGCTGTGGGTATGGCTGCCGTCCGCGTCCTGGCCGCACAGCACCGCCCGGCCGTCGGCGCACGGCGTCAGCCGCCACCAGTAGCTGCCGCCGCCGTTCCAGCACTGCAGCCCCTGCTCGCCCCAGGAGAACTCGTCCCCGTCGTCCATGGCGGCCGCCACCACCGCCAGCGTCGCGGCGCGCGCCCAGAGCCGCTCCGGGCGGTCCAGGTCCTCGGGCACACTCGGCCTGTGCATGGCGCTCTCCCCCGTCCTCCAGCGCGGCCCCGCCGACGCGGCCGCGCACGCTCCCTTGCCATCTCGAACCATAGCGACGAGGACTGACAATTCCCCATGACGAAGCCGTCACAATAATCCAGCGCTCAACGAAATGTGACCCGTGCGCGACCGTTCACCCGTCCGCGCACCGGGGCTTCAGTTCAGGGACGGATCGTCCGGATACGTCGCGACCATCGCCAGCTCGTTGCGCTGCCGCCGCAGCACCGCGCGCCACAGCTGCTCGGGGTCGGGCGAGGAGACATCGCCGGGCTCGGACTCGACCACGTACCAGGCGCCCTCCACCAGCTCGTCCTCCAGCTGGCCCGGCCCCCAGCCCGCGTAGCCGGCGAAGATCCGCAGGCTGCCGAGGACCGCCGCGAGGAGTTCGGGCGGCGCCTCCAGGTCGACCAGGCCGATCGCGCCGTGCACCCGGCGCCAGCCCAGCGGCTCGTCACCCGACTGGACGCCGGTGCGGTCCGCGGCCTGCACACCGGCCGTCTCCTCGCCGTCGCCGGCCGGGCGCGCGCCGCCGTCCGCGGGCGCGGCGCCGCCCTCACCGGACAGGCTCCCGGGCACCACGGCCACGCCGAGCGCCGAGTCCAGCGAGACCGGGCCGCCCTGGAAGACCACGCCCGGCTCACCGGCCAGCGCGGCCCAGGGCGCGAGGATGTCCGCGACGCCGACCGGCGTGGGGCGGTTGAGGACCACGCCGAGGGAGCCCTCCTCGTCGTGGTCGAGGAGCAGCACCACCGCGCGGTCGAAGTTCGGATCGGCGAGCGCGGGCGTCGCGACGAGCAGCCGGCCTGTGAGCGAGGACACCTCGGTCATGGGCACATGATCCCGCACTTCGGGCAGAAGCGGGGAGTGAAAGCCCCGGGCCGTGCGAAAGCAGGGCAGGGCGTACGGCGGCAGCACCGGGCGCACGGGTTTGCCCACGGACAGCCACCGCGCGCCATCCGGACTCACATTCAAGACATTCCACAACGCATCACCCATAAGGCGATTACGAATCAAAGGCGGACCGTAGCGGAGGGTGTTGTGACAAAGCCATTACATGCTCAGAGCCTGCACGGGCCTACGGACACCCCCTCGGCCGCCCTTACCATTTCTGCTTGGCCCTGCCCGTCTCCAGGAACGCGAGATCCATGACCGTCTCTACTGACGACGTACTGCTTGTCCACGGCGGCACCCCGCTGGAGGGCGAGATCCGGGTTCGCGGTGCGAAGAACCTCGTACCCAAGGCCATGGTCGCCGCCCTGCTCGGCAGTGGTCCCAGCCGCCTGCGCAACGTCCCCGACATCCGGGACGTCCGCGTGGTGCGCGGGCTGCTGCAGCTGCACGGCGTCACGGTCCGCCCGGGTGACGAGCCCGGCGAGCTGGTCCTCGACCCCTCGCACGTGGAGAGCGCCAACGTCGCCGACATCGACGCGCACGCCGGCTCCTCGCGGATCCCGATCCTCTTCTGCGGCCCGCTGCTGCACCGCCTCGGCCATGCCTTCATCCCGGGCCTGGGCGGCTGCGACATCGGCGGCCGCCCGGTGGACTTCCACTTCGACGTGCTCCGCCAGTTCGGCGCGAAGATCGAAAAGCGCGCCGACGGGCAGTACCTCGAAGCCCCGCAGCGGCTGCGCGGCTGCAAGATCCGCCTGCCCTACCCGTCGGTCGGCTCGACCGAGCAGGTGCTGCTGACGGCCGTTCTGGCCGAGGGCGTCACCGAGCTGTCGAACGCCGCCGTGGAGCCGGAGATCGAGGACCTGATCTGCGTCCTGCAGAAGATGGGCGCGATCATCTCCATGGACACCGACCGGACCATCCGGATCACCGGTGTCGACAAGCTCAACGGCTACACCCACCGCGCCCTCCCCGACCGCCTGGAGGCCGCCTCCTGGGCGTCCGCGGCGCTGGCCACCGAGGGCAACATCTACGTCCGCGGCGCGCAGCAGCGGTCGATGATGACCTTCCTCAACACCTTCCGCAAGGTCGGCGGCGCCTTCGAGATCGACGACGAGGGCATCCGCTTCTGGCACCCGGGCGGCTCGCTCAACGCCATCGCCCTGGAGACCGACGTCCACCCCGGTTTCCAGACCGACTGGCAGCAGCCCCTGGTGGTCGCGCTGACCCAGGCGTCGGGGCTGTCGATCGTCCACGAGACGGTCTACGAGTCCCGGCTCGGCTTCACCTCCGCGCTCAACCAGATGGGCGCGCACATCCAGCTCTACCGCGAGTGCCTGGGCGGCTCCGCCTGCCGCTTCGGCCAGCGCAACTTCCTGCACTCCGCGGTCGTCAGCGGCCCGACCCGGCTCCAGGGCGCCGACCTGGTCATCCCCGACCTGCGCGGCGGCTTCTCGTACCTGATCGCGGCGCTGGCCGCCCAGGGCACCTCCCGGGTCCACGGCATCGACCTGATCAACCGCGGCTACGAGAACTTCATGGAGAAGCTGGTCGAGCTCGGCGCCAAGGTGGAACTGCCGAACGGCGCGCTGCGCAGCTAGCGGCCCGCCGGCCGACGCCGCACGAGGGGCGGTCACCCGAGCCGGGTGGCCGCCCCTCGCGCGTCCCGGGACGCCGTCCGACGGTCTCGCGGCGGGCGCCGGGGACGTCCGGCGTTGCGGGTGCGACGGGCCGGACGGCCACGCGCGGCGCGCCCTGCCCGGCGAGGGCCGCAGCGCGCCGCACGGCGGTCCCGGCCGCCCCTGGTGGCCCGCCGCCTCCACGGCGCCCGGCCGCGCCGCCCAGACGGCCGTGGCGGGCTCGGAGGGGGGCGCCTCCCCGGCGGACCGACCCGCCCCCGCGTATGCACAAGGGCGGCCACCCCTGGAAGGGGTGGCCGCCCTGTTGTGCCGTGCGGAGGGCCTTACTTGCCCTTGGCGGCTTCCTTGAGCTTGGAGCCCGCGGAGACCTTCACGCTGTAGCCGGCCGGGATCTGGATCGGGTCGCCGGTCTGCGGGTTGCGCGCGGTGCGAGCGGCACGGTGGGTGCGCTCGAAGGTGAGGAAGCCGGGGATGGTGACCTTCTCGTCGCCCTTGGCGACAACCTCGCCGGTCACCTCGGCGAGGGCGGCCAGAACGGCGTCGGCGTCCTTGCGGGTCACCTCGGCGCGATCGGCCAGAGCGGCCACCAGCTCACTGCGGTTCATGTTTGTACTCCCGTGTTCTTCTTGCCAATGAGGCGTGCCACGCGGCATGAGCCGCATGTAGGGCACAGCGAAGCCGATGCTGCCAGGGTCCTCGGACACTCTCCGGACCCAGGTCTGGTGCCAGACCCTCTCGCCCGGTTACGCATCCTGCCCCTACCTGCGGCGGTAAAGCCAATCCGGCACCCAGCAGGGTCACACGAAAAGCGCCACTGACTGCACGTGGTGACGCTCCGTGCCGATCCCGCTCCGTACCGGCCCCAGAAGGCGGCGGCCACACATTTGTCCGCCACACCCTATGGGGCCCCCAACGAGGGCGTGTCGCGCGACGCGCCGTTCTCAGAGCGCCGTGGTGGCCGTCACAGCCGCGTCGCCGCCCTTGGCCGCGTTCCGCACCGCACCGGCCACCGCGCCCGCGACCTTCTCGTTGAAGACGCTGGGGATGATGTAGTTCGGGTTGACCTCGTCCTCCAGGACGACGTCCGCGAGGGCGCCGGCCGCGGCCAGCATCATCTCGGTGTTCACCGTACGGGAGTGGGCGTCGAGCAGGCCCCGGAAGACGCCGGGGAACACCAGGACGTTGTTGATCTGGTTCGGGAAGTCGGAGCGGCCGGTGGCCACCACGGCGGCGGTCTGCCGGGCGATGGCGGGGTCGACCTCGGGGTCGGGGTTGGCAAGTGCGAACACGATCGCGCCGTCGGCCATCTTGGCGACATCGTCGCCGTCCAGGACGTTGGGCGCGGAGACGCCGATGAAGACGTCCGCGCCGACCACGGCCTCCTTGAGGGTGCCGGTGACGCCCTCGGGGTTGGTGTTGTCGGCGATCCAGCGCAGCGGCGAGTCGGGGTCGGCGTCGACCAGGTCCGTGCGGCCGGCGTGCACCACGCCGTGGATGTCGGCGACGACGGCGTGCCGGACGCCGGCGGCGAGCAGCAGCTTGAGGATGGCGGTGCCGGCCGCGCCGGCGCCGGACATCACGACGCGGACGTCCGCGATCTTCTTGCCGACGACGCGCAGCGCGTTGGTGAGCGCGGCGAGCACCACGATGGCGGTGCCGTGCTGGTCGTCGTGGAAGACCGGGATGTCCAGGGCCTCGCGCAGCCGCGCCTCGATCTCGAAGCAGCGGGGGGCGGAGATGTCCTCCAGGTTGATGCCGGCGAAGCCGGGGGCGATGGCCTTGACGATCTCCACGATCGCGTCGGAGTCCTGGGTGTCCAGGCAGATCGGCCAGGCGTCGATGCCGGCGAAGCGCTTGAAGAGCGCCGCCTTGCCCTCCATGACGGGCAGCGCGGCCTTGGGGCCGATGTTGCCCAGGCCCAGCACCGCGGAGCCGTCGGTGACGACCGCGACGCTGTTGCGCTTGATGGTCAGGCGGCGGGCGTCCTCGGGGTTGTCGGCGATGGCCTGGCAGACCCGGGCGACGCCGGGGGTGTAGATCATGGACAGGTCGTCGCGGTTGCGGATCGGGTGCTTGGACGACATCTCGATCTTGCCGCCGAGGTGCATCAGGAACGTACGGTCGGAGACCTTGCCGAGCGAGACGCCCTCGATGCCGCGCAGCTGCTCGACGATCTCGTCGGCGTGGGCGGTGGAGGTCGCCGCGATCGTGACGTCGATGCGGAGCTTCTCGTGTCCGGACGCGGTGACGTCGAGGCCGGTCACCGAGCCTCCGTGGGACTCTACGGCCGTGGTGAGCTGGGAGACCGCGGTTCCGCTCGCGGGCACCTCCAGCCGGACCGTCATCGAGTAGGAGACGCTGGGCGCCGTTGCCATGGCCGACTTCCTCTGCTTTCACCGTGTCGCTGGATCGCGTCCGATCGTCGCACCTACCGCTGAGTACGTGGTAGCCGCCCCGTATTGCGAACGTTTTGTTCGCGCGCGGTAGGTGTAGCCGGAAAACGACTTCCACCATACGAGAGATGATCGGGCGGACGGAACCCCTCCGAGGCAGGCGTGAGTTCCGCCACGCGAAACATCAGCACCGCCACGCGAAAACGCGCGAAAACGGCTGCGGGCGCCTCTCCCAGTGGAGAGACGCCCGCAGCCGACGTTGGCGACACCGACCCGCCATGCTCGCCTCGCGGCAAGTGGTCGCTCGTAGCGACGATGGTTGGGCCCGGGGGCTTGGATCGAGCCGGTGCCGTCACCCAGGCTAACAAACCATCTCCGGAAGCGAATCCCGTCGCGGGGCACCGATTTCAAGACCGCCCGTACGGCGGTCCGCACCCCTAGGGCCTGTCCGATGGGTCCTGGCCGGGCCCGCAACGCCTGGCACGGCACCTCGCGGCGTTGCCGAATCATCCCGACAGCTCCGCTATCGAGACGCTCCGGCGCCTTGCGATGCACCGCACCAGACGCCGCGGCCTTTCCGACCCCGACCCATCGGACAGGCCCTAGTCCCGCAGCAGGTCGGGCACCCCGGCCGCGTCCGGCTGGTCGCGGTCGACGGAGAGCACGGTCAGCTGCCGGGTGGCCCGGGTGAGCGCCACGTAGAGCACCCGCAGGCCGGCCGGGGACTCGTCGGCGATCTCGGCCGGCGAGACCACCAGCGTGGCGTCGTACTCCAGGCCCTTGGCCTCCAGGGAGCCCAGCGCCACCACGCGGTCGCCCAGCGGGGCCAGCCAACGGCGGGCCTGCTCGCGGCGGTTCATCGCCACCACGACGCCGACCGTGCCGTCCACCTCGCCCAGCAGCCGCTCGGCCTCCGCCACCGTGGCCGACGCCAGCGCCTCCTCTGCGCCGCGGCCCGCCCGGTCCCCGTCCGCGGCGACCGCGAAGCGGGGCTCGATACCCGTGGAGCGGACCGCCTTGGGCGACTGCATGCCGGGCATCGCCAGCGCCAGCACCCTGCCGGCCAGGTCGGCGATCTCCGCGGGGTTGCGGTAGTTCACGGTGAGCGTGAAGCGGCGGCGCGGGCGGGTGCCGAGCGCCTCGCGGCGGGCGAGGTCGGCCTCGTCCGGATCGGACCACGACGACTGCGCCGGGTCGCCGACGACGGTCCAGGTAGCGTGCCGCCCGCGGCGGCCGACCATCCGCCACTGCATCGGCGTCAGGTCCTGCGCCTCGTCGACGATGACATGGGCGTAGTCGGTGCGCTCCTCCTCCAGCCGCTCGCGGCGGCCGCGGCCGCCGCCGCTGCGGTCCGCGAAGGTCGTCAGCTCCTCCAGGCCCGACAGGTGGTCCAGCGGGTCGGCCTCGCGCGGGCGGGGCGGGCGCGCGGGCGCGCCGAGGATCAGCTGCAGCTCGTCCAGCAGCGCGATGTCGTGCACCGACAGCGGGCCCTGGCCCCGCTCGTCCAACCGCCGCAGGGAGCGGGCGAGTTGGCGCACCTCGCGCGGGTTGAGCAGACGGCGCGCGAAGCGGCCCAGCAGCCGCTCGTCGGCCATCGACGCCAGTACCGCGCGCGGGGTCAGCTCCGGCCACCAGGACTGGAGGAACTCCTGGAAGTCCGTCTCGGCGGTGATGTCCTCGTCGAAGCCCTCACGGGCCTCGGCGGCCAGCTCGGGGTCGGTGTAGCGGCGGCCGGCGCCGGACTTGGCCCACAGGGCGTCCAGGATCAGCCGGCGGGCGCGCGGGCGCAGCAGGTTGACCGGGGCGGTGCCGCCGAGGGCCGACTGCCGGATGGCGTGCAGCTCGTCGGCGTCCAGCTCGATACGGCCGCCGAAGGCGACGACCCGCAGCCGGGCCGGGGCGGGCCGGGCGGATCCGCCGCGGGTGCGGCGGCCCGGGGCGGCCTCGGGGGCGGCCGCGGCCAGGTCCTCCAGGGACAGCTGGGCGCCGCCCGCGGCCGGTGCCGGCTCCGCCGCCGGTGCCGCCAGCTCCAGCGCCCCGCGGGCGGCCTTGCGCAGCAGCTTCTGCATCCGCGAGGAGCCCTTGACGCGGGCGACCGCCGGCGGGTCGTAGGCGGTCGCCTCGGCGCCGTCGACGAGCGAGCCCAGCGCCCGGATGGCCACCTGGCCCTCCTCGCCGAGGGAGGGCAGCACGCCTTCGGTGTAGGCGACCAGCAGCGGCGTCGGGGAGACGATCAGGATGCCGCCCGCGTAGCGGCGCCGGTCCTGGTAGAGGAGGTAGGCGGCGCGGTGCAGGGCGACCGCGGTCTTGCCGGTGCCGGGCCCGCCCTCGACCTCGGTGACGGAGGCGGCGGGGGCGCGGATGACCATGTCCTGCTCGGCCTGGATGGAGGCGACGATGTCCCGCATGGTGTGGCTGCGGGCCCGGCCGAGCGCCGCCATCAGCGCGCCGTCGCCGATCGCCGGCAACTCCCGGCCGTCCAGCGTCGCGGTGACCTCCGGGCGCATCAGATCGTCCTCGACGCCGAGGACCCGGCGGCCCTTGGAGCGGATCACCCGGCGGCGGACGACCCGGCCGGGGGCGACCGGGGTGGCGCGGTAGAAGGGCGCGGCGGCCGGCGCCCGCCAGTCGATGACCAGCGGGGAGTAGTCCGCGTCGAGCACGCCGAGGCGGCCGATGTGCAGCGTCTCGGCGATCTCGGCGCGGTTGTCCTCGATGGCGCCGTCGGCGGGCTCGACGGAGGTGTAGGCGCCGTCCGGGCCCTTCTTGCCGTCCTTGCCGAGGAGCAGGTCGATCCGGCCGAAGAGGAAGTCCTCGTACTCGGAATTGAGGCGGTGGAGATGGACGCCGGCCTGGAAGACCTGCGCGTCGCGCTCGGCGAGCGCGCCGGGCGTGCCGACCTGGCCGCGCTTGGCGGCGTCGTCCATCAGGAACTCCGCCTCGTGGATCTTCTCCTCAAGGCGCCGGTAGACGCGGTCCAGATGCGTCTGCTCGGCTTCGATCTCGCGGTCGCGAACGGAATCCGATGCGTGATCCGGTGCGTGCGTGGCGTTCTGCGCGGCCACCCAGGCCCCCTTCTGCTGTGCGTAGGGCAGCCGTCAACCGTACGCGAACCAGGGACCGCGCGCACCTGGTGAAAGGGACAAAGTCGGGCGGATTTGGTCGGATGTTGATTCAGGCCGGTACATCGGGCGCCTCAGACCTTCACGGTGGCCAGCCGCCTGCCCTCCAGCGTGTTGATCTCGAAGTGGTCGATGTCGCCGCGGCCGAGGGCCGCGCCGCCGGCCGCGTAGAGGGGCTCGCGGTTCCACTTCGCGGCGCTGCCCTCGATGCCGTAGCCGCCCTTGGGGACCGCCCAGGTCGTGACGGTCTGCCGGCGGCCGTCCTTGCCGACCGCGACCAGGTCGCAGCTGAGCGGCCCCTTGACGTTGGCGAGTTCGAGGACGACCTGGGTGCCCCAGGTGCGGGGCGCCATGGACACGCCCGCCGAGACCTTGGTGACCGGGTCGACGGAGCGGACCTGCTCGCCCTCGGCGTACTGGGCCCGGACGGCGCTCGCCAGCGGCGGCGCCGGCTTCTCCGGCTCGCCGCCCTTCAGGGAGAGCGCGGCGAGCGGTCCGCCGACGATCAGCACCGCGGCGGCGGCGACCAGGAACAGCCGGCGCCGGGCGCGGCCGCGGCGCGCCACGGTGACCTCGTCGAGCAGCCCCTCCAGCACTCCGGGGCCGGGCACCGCGGTGATCGTCTCCACAGTGGGGGCGGACGCCTTGAACTCGGCCAGCACCGGCGGCAGGCCCATCAGCTCCTCCAGTTCGGCGGCGCACCGGTCGCAGCCGACCAGATGCGCCTCGAACCGTTCCGCGTCGGCGGCGTCCAGGACGCCCAGCGCATAGGCGCCGACGTCGGTGTGCCGGTCCGGCTGCGTGGGCGGGGTCACTCCGTCACTCCTCGTTCCTCAAGCGAGAGCCGCAGGGAGCGCAGCGCGTAGAAGACCCGGGACCGCACGGTCCCGGCCGGCACGCGCAGCACCTCCGCCGCCTCGCTGACCGTACGCTCCTTGAAGTACGTCTCGACAAGGGCCTCTCGGTGCGCCTGGCTCAGGTCGCCCAGCGCCTCGGAGATCGTCATCAGCCGCAGCGCCCGGTCGATCACATCGGTGGCGGGCATCATCTCCAGTGGCGTCGGATCGACCTCCTGGGGCCTGGCCTTGCGGCTGCGGTGCCCGTCGATCACGATCCGCCGCGCGACGGTCACGAGCCAGGGCCGGATCGAGCCGGTGGCGCGCTGCAGCTGCTCCGCGTTGCGCCAGGCCCGCACCAGCGTCTCCTGCACCACGTCCTCCGCGCGGTGGCGGTCGCCCGCCACCAGACGCAGGACGAAGGCGAGGAGCGGGCCCGCGTGCTCGTCATAGAGGGCTCGCATGAGCTCCTCGTCAGGTGTCGTCCTGTCTGCCACGACGGCATCCTTACGCACTCCAACTCCCGGGTCGATAGCGCGGATCGCCCAAGATCGCCGGGGACCTGGCCATGAATCGGACTTGCGGTGAGGAGTACGGACGCTACGGGCGGGGTGTTCAGCGGTCGGCCGAAATATTTCTCGCGGCGGGGGCGGGGGCGGGGACCTCGGCCCGGGACGGTGCGGCGGGCGGTGCGGCGGGTGCGGTCTCGGTCCGGCGCACCCTCGTGCGCCGGCGGTGCCGCGCCACCCGCGCCCGGTTGCCGCAGACCTCGCTGGAGCACCAGCGGCGGCGCCGGCCGCGCGAGGTGTCCAGGTAGACCAGCGAGCAGCTCTCGCCCGCGCACTGGCGCAACTGCCCGCGCGCCGCCGCGTCGGTCAGCAGCCCGACCGCGTCGCGGGCCACCGCGGCCAGCAGCCCGGCGCAGTCCGGCGGGCCGGTCAGCGCACGGGCCAGGGCGCCGTCGGCGGTGCGCACGGCGCGGGCGGCGGGCGGCTGCCCGGAGGCGGCCGCGGAGTTGAGCAGCGTCAGGTCGCCGTCCGCCGCCCGGCCCCGCAGTTCGTCGTGCACCACCCGGCGCAGCAGAGCGCGCAGCGCCCGGAAGCGGGCGACCCAGCGGCCGTCGACGCCCTCCAGCGGCGCGCCGGGCGGCACCAGCCCCGCGCCGACCAGCCAGGCCGCCAACTGCTCGGGGCCGGTGAGGCGTTCGGCCGGGGCACCGCCGGCCGTGGCCACCAGATCCAGGCAGATCCGCCCGCAGTCGAACCGCAGGTCGCAAGGCGCCGCCATGTGCCTGTCACTCCTTAGGGCCTACTCCGGCGGGCCGGGGCCGAAACCGGGCCCGGGAACCCGCCACGCGTGTGCTCCCAGAGTGCCCGGCGCGCGGTCCGGCCGGAACCCTCCGGAAGGCGGCCGCCGCCCGGCCGCCGCGACGGCGCCCCGCCGCGGGCGGACGACGGGCCGTTCGCGCAGGCGCCCCCGCAGATCGGCGAGACGCCCCCTACGCGCCGTCGTACTTGTCGGTGTCGGCGTGCGGATCGACCGACAGCCGGTAGCCCCGCTTGACGACCGTCTGGATCAGCTTGGGCGCGCCCAGCGCCACCCGCAGCCGGGCCATCGCGGTCTCCACCGCGTGCTCGTCGCGGCCCGCGCCCGGCAGGGTGCGCAGCAGCTCGGCGCGGGAGACCACCCAGCCCGGTCGGCGGGCCAGCGCGCGCAGCAGCGCCATCCCGGCCGGCGGCACCGGCCGCAGCGCGCCGTCCACCACGGCGGCCCGCCCGCGGATCTCCAGCCGCCGCCCGGCCACCGGCAACGGCCGTACCCGGCCCGGAAGTTCCCGGCACAGCAGCTGCACCAGCGGCCCGAGCCGGAAGCGCTCCGGCTGGAGGGTGGCGACGCCGGCCGCCTCCAGCGGCAGCCCGGTCACCGGCCCCACGCACGCCGGCAGCACCTCCTGCCGCAGCGCCGTCAGCACCTCCGGCTGGATGCCGCGCTCCGCGGCGCGGTGGAGCAGCGAGACGGCGGCCGGCGCGCTGGTGAAGGTCACCGCGTCCACGGCGCCGCAGACCACCGCGTCCAGCAGCCGGTCGACCGGACCGATGTCCTCCGGCGGCATCCAGCGGTAGACGGGGACGCCGACCACCTCCGCGCCGCCGGCCCGCAGCGCCTCGACGAACCCCGGCAGCGGCTCCCCGTGCAGCTGGACGGCGACCCGGCGGCCGCCCACTCCCTGGGCCAGCAGCCGATCGAGCACCTCGGCCATCGACTCGGAGGCCGGTGACCACTTCTCGGTCAGCCCGGCGGCCCGGATCGCGCCGCGCACCTTCGGTCCGCGCGCCAGCAGCTCCACACCGGCCAGCCGGTGCAGCAGCGCCTCGCCCAGGCCCCAGCCCTCCGCGGCCTCGATCCAGCCGCGGAAGCCGATGGCGGTGGTCGCCACGACGACGTCGGGGGCGCGGTCGATCAGGTCCCGGGTCGTGGCGAGCAGTTCGGCGTCGTCCGGCAGCGGGACGATGCGCAGCGCGGGGGCGTGCAGCACCTGCGCGCCGCGCCGCTCCAGCAGCGCGCCCAGCTCCTCGGCCCGCCGGGCGGCGGTCACCCCGACCGTGAACCCGTCCAGCGGCCGGACCGCCGTCCCCGCCTCCGGCTCCGTCCGCCCCTGTTCGTCCTGCTTGTGCTGCTGATCGTGCATGGTGGCCCGCTCCGCCCAGAGAGGTTGTGCTGCGTGCTCGCGCACCGGCCGCCGCGGCTCGGGCGGCACGGCGTGCCAGGGTGCCAAGGCTGCCAACGGCACGTGACAGGCTCGGTCCTCCAGTATTTCCCCGCGGTTACGTACGCGGCGCGCGGCGGCCGGCCGCGCGCCGCGTACAAGGCCCCGCGAGGGGCGCGACACGGCGGCCTGGATACGACCGCCGACCGCGCCGACCGGCTCAGACCTCCGCGTAGACCGGGCGCCGCTCCCCGTCGGCGGCCGCCGCCGTCGCCGCCGGTGCCGTACGCCGTGCGCGGGCCGCGGGGCGCAGGTAGACCGCCCAGGTCACCGCGGCGCACACCACGTAGCAGGCCAGGAACGACACGAACGCGGGCGTGCCCGAACCGGTCGCCGCGAACGACTGGCGGAAGGCGAGGTTGATGCCCAGCCCGCCCAGCGCGCCGACCGCCCCGATCAGCCCCATCGCCGCGCCCGACAGCCGCCGCCCGTGGGCCTCGGCCGCCTCGCCCACCAGTCCGCGCCGCAGCGCCTGGCCCTGGAAGATCCCCGGGATCATCTTGTACGTGGAGCCGTTGCCGAGGCCCGACAGCACGAACAGCGCGATGAACCCGACGAGGAACACCGGCAGCGACCGCGCCGCCGAGGCGTAGATCACCACGCCGGTGGCCAGCCCCATCGCCGCGAAGTTCCCCAGCGTGATGCGGGCGCCGCCGAACCGGTCCGCGAGCCGCCCGCCGACCGGCCGGATCAGCGACCCCAGCAGCGGCCCGATGAACGTCAGCGACGCCGCCTGAAGGGGTGTGCGGGCGAACTGGATCTGGAGCACCAGGCCGAAGGCGAAGCTGTAGCCGATGAACGACCCGAAGGTGCCGATGTACAGCAGCGACATCACCCAGGTGTGCGGCTCCCGGACGGCGTCGCGGGCCGCTCCGGTGTCGTTCGTCACCGGGGCGAGGTTGTCCATGAACCGCGCCGCGAGCACCGCCGCGAGCACGATCAGCGGCACGTAGACGGCCAGCACGACCCGCGGGTGCCCGGCCCCGGCGGTCCCGATCACCAGCAGCCCCAGCAGCTGGATCACCGGCACCCCGATGTTGCCGCCGCCGGCGTTCAGGCCCAGCGCGAAGCCCTTCTCGCGCAGCGGGAAGAAGGAGTTGATGTTCGTCATCGACGAGGCGAAGTTCCCGCCGCCGACCCCCGCCACCATGGCGACCAGCATGAACGTGGTGTACGAGGTGCCCGGCTCCATCACCAGCGCGGCCGCCGCGGTCGGCACCAGCAGCATCGCCGCGCTGATCACCGTCCAGTTGCGCCCCCCGAACAGCGCCACCGCGAAGGTGTAGGGCACCCGCAGCACCGCGCCCACCAGCGTCGGCATCGCCACCAGGAAGAACTTCCCGGCCGGATCGATGCCGTACTGCGGCCCCATGAACAGCACCATCACCGACCACATGCTCCAGATGGAGAACCCGATGTGCTCGCAGAGCACGGAGAACACCAGGTTCCGCCGGGCGACGCGCTCGCCGGTCTCCCGCCAGAACCCCTCGTCCTCCGGCTCCCAGTGCTCGATCCACCGCCCGCCGCGCCGCGTGCGTGCCTCGTTACCGCCGTGGTCAGGACTGTCGTTACGGGTGCCCGCGGCCTCGGCCGTCATCGCGCCTCCCAGGGAGTCGGGTCATCTGCCCCGAAGGTAGGGACGGCCGGTTTCCGGTGCCGTGGCAGGGAGGTGACCGCCGGGAAACCTTGCGCTCACCGGGAGCGGGGACGGCACGTGAGCGACGGCGGACACCACGGCGTACGCACCGGCGGCAAGCGCCCCGAAATGCCTCGCATGCTCCCTTTCACCACTCGTTCGGGGCAATGGCAATTGACGTGGACACTGTCAGGATTTCGGTCCCATGCGCCGCTTCCCGCCCTCGGCACGGACCGTGCCCGGCGGTGCGCGGCGCCTGGTGTCCCGTCACCGCGCACCAAGTGGAGTGCTCCCCCACCGTGGATTTCCTCGTCTTCCCCGATCACCCCGCCGGCGACGCGCTGTGCCGCCTCCTGCCGACCGGCCCGCCCGCGCACGTCCTCGCCCACCCCTCGGGGCGGCCCTGGATCGTCGGCCACTGGAGCGCCGACGAGGCGGTGACGGCCGAGGCGGGCCCGCGCCGCGCGGTGCTGCTGGGCACCGCCTCGGCGGACCCCGGCGCACTGGCCCGGCTGCTGCCCGGCCCCGGCCACCTCGACGGCGTCGGGCAGCGCGCCCGCCGCATCCCGGGCAGTCACGTCCTGCTGACCGCCGCCGAGGGCGATCTGCGCTGCCGGGGCGACCTCGCCACCGTCCACCAGATCCACCACGCCCGGATCGGCGGCGTCACCGTCGCCGGCAACCGGCCCCAGGACCTGGCCGCGCTCGCCCGCGCCGCGGCCCGGACGCGCGCCCCGTCCGGCGCCCCCGGTGCCGGTCTGATCGACGAGGAGTCGCTGGCGCTGCGCCTGCTGTTCCCCTTCGCGCCGCTCCCCCTCTCCCTGCGCCCGCTGTGGCGCTCGGTACTCGCCGTCCCCCCGGGCCACCACCTCACCCTGTACGCCAACGGGCGCCACAGCGTGGCCCGTTGGTGGCAGCCGCCGGAGCCGGACGTCCCGCTGGAGCAGGCCGCGCAGACCGTGCGCCGGGCCCTGACCGAAGCGGTCGGCGCCCGCGCCCACCGCGTGGCGCGGGCCGCCGGTGCCGCGTCCGGGAGCCGCGGCACGCTCAGCACCGACCTCTCGGGCCCCGCCGACTCCGCCGGCCTGTGCTTCCTCGCCGCCCGCGAGGACGTCCCCCTGCTCACCGCGTCCTGGGGGCCCCGCCACCGCGGCGGCGACCCGGCGGGCGGCGCCCGCGCCGCGGCCCGCCCCGGCGCCGTACCGCACCAGCGCACCCAGCCGACCGGGCGCGAGGGCTGCCGGCGGTCCTGCCCCTGCGACGGCGCACACCTCACCGTGCCCTACGCCGGCGCCCCCACCTGGTACACCCCGCCCGACGACCCCGACCACACCACCCCCGCCGACCCGGCCGCCCCGCTCGCCGCCTTCCGCGAGGCCGCCCGCCTCACCCACCTCGCCCGCCTGCTCGCCGCGCGCGGCTCCCGGCTGCACCTGGCCGGCATCGGCGGCGACGCGCTCTTCGCCCACCGCCCGGCGGCCCTGAACTCCCTGGCCCGCAGCGACCCGCGCACCGCGGCCCGGCGCGCCTGGACGGCCCACCACCTGTGCGAATGGAAGGCCCGCGACACCCTGCGCACCCTGCTGGGCGGCCGCTCCTACCCGCGGTGGCTGGCCGCCGGCGCACCGCGGGCGGCCGCCACTGGGCCCCGGACCACCGGCGCCGACTGGGAGATCCGGGCGGCCCTGCCGCCCTGGACGCACCCGGACGCCGTCGCCACCGTCCGCCGGCTGCTGCGCGAGGCCGCGGCCGAGGCCCCCGAGCCCCTCGCCCCGCTGCGCTCCCAGCACGAGACCCTCCGCGCCGCCGTCCGCGCCGGGGAGACCGTCCGCGGCCTCGGCGCCCTGGCCCTCGCCCACGGCATCGGCTACGAGGCGCCGTTCCTGGACGACGCCGTCATCGAGGCGGCGCTCACCCTGCGGCTCGCCGACCGCGCCCGGCCCGGCGTCCACGCCCCGCTGCTGACCCGCGCCCTGCGCGGCATCGTCCCCGGCGCGGTGCTCTCCCGCGACACCGCGGCCGGGCCGGACGCCGAGGTGCGGGCGGGGCTGCGCGCCCACCGGGGCGCCCTGGCCGCCGTGTGCGACGACTCGCTACTGGCCGGGCGCGGCCTGATCCGGCCCGACGTGCTGCACCGCCACCTGACCGCCCTCCGGCCGGACCCGCATGCCCCGGCCGCCCTGGACCCCACCCTCGCCACCGAGTACTGGCTGCGCGCGCAGGCCCCCGTCCGCACGCCCGCAGCCGAGGTGCCGCGCCCGGCCCTCAGCTCCCCGGCGCGGCCGGTGCGTCCCGCGGCCCGGCGCTGACCGCCCCGGCCACCCCCATCACCGCCGCGTCCTCCGGCGGCAGCCATCCGCCGGAGGGGACCGACAACCACCCGCCCCGCCGGGCGAACTCCCCGGCCACCGCCCGCAGCGCGGCCAGCCCGGGGTGCCGCAGCCCCCGCCGCCACACCATCGACACCGGCGACAGCGGTACGGGGTCGACCAGCGGCCGCAGCACCATCCCCGGCACCTCGATGAACTCCGCACTCGCCAGCACCGACCACCCGCGCTTGCGCACCACCCGCACGAACTCCTGCGACCCCTCGATCTCCGGGAACGGCTCGGCCATCGCGATCCCGCGCCCGGCGAAGAGGCGCGCCGCCAGATCCGTCCACTCCGCCGTCTGCGGGTTCCCGGCCGCCGCGTACAGCGTCTCGCCGGCCAGCTCCGCGAGCCGGACCGCACGGTCACCGGCCAACGGATGGTCCGCGCGCAGCAGCACCGCCATCGGCTCCAGCCGCACCGGCTGGTGGGCGAGGCCGGCCCGGACGGCGGGCGGCAGGCCCGCGTACCGCCCGAAGGAGACATCGAGCCGCCCGTCCGCGAGCTGTGCCGCGGCGCCCGTCAGCCCGCTGTGGAAGCGGGCGATCAGCTCGCAGCTGTCCGGGACCCGGTCCCTGGCCTCCTGAAGCACCCGGTGGGCGGTGCCGATCGGGACCCCGACGTCGACCAGCAGCGGCCGCTCGGGGGCCGGGCCGAAGGCCGCCGCCAGCTCCTCGTGCGCGGCCAGCACCCGCCGCGCGTACGGCAGCAGCCGCTCGCCGTCCGCGGTCAGCGCCACCTGGCGGGTGGTGCGCACGAACAGCGCCGCCCCCAACTCCCGCTCCAGGCGCCGGATATCGCGGCTGAGCGCCTGCTGGGCGACGTAGAGCCGCCCGGCGGCGCGGGTGAAGTGCAGTTCCTCGGCGACGGCGACGAACGCCCGGAGCAGACGCGGATCGATGGCGGACGGCATCCGGCCATCCTGGCAGTGCCCGCACCCGCCGCACCCCTCGCCCCGATTGACAACACAGGCGCGTCAATGGGCGCCGATCAGGTGTTGGACCGGGAGCGGGGTCCGCCCCGACCGTAGAGGCATGATCCTCTTCCTCGCCGCCCGACCGGTGGTCTCCCCCGCGCCCGGCAACGCTCGTGCGGCAGGCCCCCGGCCGCCGGTCCGCCCGGCCCCGCGCCGCCGCACCCGGCCCGGCCCGCTCGCCCCCTACCGCCGGATCTTCGCCGTCCCGGGCACCCGCGCCTTCACCGCCGCCAACCTGATGGCCCGTCTGCCGATGGGGATGCTCAGCGTCAGCGCGGTGCTGATGATCGCCGGTGCGCGCGGCTCCTACGCGCTGGCCGGTGCGGTCACCGCGACCGGGCTGGCGGCGACGGCGCTCGTCGGGCCGTGGACCGCCCGGCTCGTCGACCGCCACGGCCAGGCCCGCATCGCCGTCCCGGCCACCGCACTCGCCGTCCTCGGCTCGCTCTCGCTGCTGCTGTGCGTACGCCACGGGGCGCCCGACTGGACCCTGTTCGCCTCGTACGCCGCCACCGCCACCACCCCCAACACCGGCGGGATGTCCCGCGCCCGCTGGGCGCACCTCTTCCGCGACGACCCGGCCGCCCGGCACACCGCCAACTCCTTCGAGCAGGCCGCCGACGAGCTGTGCTTCATGCTCGGGCCGGTGCTGGCGACGCTGCTGTGCACCGCGCTCTTCCCGGAGGCCGGCACGGCGGTGGCCGCGGCGCTGCTGCTGACCGGCGTCCTGCTCTTCGCGGCCCAGCGCCGCACCGAACCACCGGTGGCCGCACGGGCGGTGGGCGGCACCCCGGCCGGCACACGGGCCGCCCAGGACCGGTCCCTGCGCGGTGCGGGCCTGGCGCCGCTGCTGCTCACCTTCCTGTGCACCGGCGCGATCTTCGGCTCACTGGAGGTCGTCACCGTCGCCTACGCCGACGACCACGGCATCCGCTCCGCCGCGGGCGGCCTGCTGGCCCTCCAGGCGGCCGGATCCGGTGCCGCCGGACTGCTCTACGGCCTGCTGCGCCCGGCGGCCCGCGCCGCGCACCGCTTCGCGCTGTGCGTCGGCGCGATGGCCGCCCTGATGCTGCTGCCCGCGCTCGCCGCTTCGACCGGACACCCGGCGGTGCTGGCGGCGGCCCTCCTGGCGGCCGGTATGGCCACCGCGCCGACCATGGTCACCGGTATGGGGCTGGTCCAGTCCCGCACCCCCGAGGGCCGGCTGAACGAGGGGATGACGCTCGCCGTGACGGCCCTGCTGGGCGGCATCGCGGCCGGTTCGGCGGGCGGCGGCTGGGCCGTGGAGCACCTGGCGGGCCCCGGGCCCGGCTACCTCGTGCCCGCCGCGGCGGCCGCGCTCGCCCTGGCCGCGGCCCTGCTCACGCGCCGCCGCCGCTGATCGGGCCGGTGTGCCGCAGCCGCCGCGGGAAGGTCTCCACGACCGGGCCGTACCACCCGCCACGCGTACTCCACCGCGTCGGCACCGGCCATCGGCTCCCGCCTGGTGGCCTCGGGCAGCTGCCCGAACACGCCGTCCGACAGATCCAGACCGGACGTGCGCCTGCGGATCGCCTCGATCCGGTCGGCCGGAACGCAAAACGGCCCAGGCCCCGCTCGTCCTGTCGGACAAACGGGGCCTGGGCCGTCACATGGGAATTGTGGAGATGGCGGGAATCGAACCCGCGTCCAACGGTGCGGAACCAGGGCTTCTCCGAGTGCAGTCCGCTGCGATTTTCTCGGCCCCGGAGATCACACGGACAAGTCTCCGACGGGCTCAGTCACTGTTTGATTTCCTTCTACACCCCGTGACCGGGTCTAGAAGTTTAGTCCCCTAGCTGATGCCAGGATCCGGGTCGGGAACATCCCCGGGCTGACACTTCGCAAGTCGCTACTTAGGCAGCGAGGGCGAAGGAATCGCGCTTGGTGTTGGCGATTATTGGTTTCGGCATATGGTTTACGAGATCATTGCCGCTTCCTCGACTCGCTTCCCCTGCTTCGACATCCGCTGTCGAAACCGATCATCCCCATGTTGCGGTGTTCAATTAAAAAACTGCATCAAGGTGGTGCCTGCGCCCCTCGTGGGGTGCGGAGCCATCGTACGTGAACAACGCATGAGGTCGCCAGCGTATTTCCCCGCGGCCGGACGGCCGGACCGACCGGCCCGCGCACCTCAGGCCCGCTGCCGGCGGCGGGCCGCCGACACCGCGCGCTCCGCCTCGCGGCGGTCCTGCTGCTCGCGGAGCGTCTGCCGCTTGTCGTACTCCTTCTTGCCCTTGGCCAGCGCGATCTCGACCTTGGCCCGGCCGTCCTTGAAGTACAGGGCCAGCGGCACGATCGTGTGCCCCGACTCCTGGCTCTTGGCCTCCAGCTTGTCGATCTCGGCGCGGTGCATCAGCAGCTTCCGCTTGCGCCGGGCCGCGTGGTTGGTCCAGGTGCCCTGGGCGTATTCGGGGATATGTACGTTGTGCAGCCATGCCTCATTGCCGTCGATCTGGATGAAACCGTCCACCAGCGACGCCCGGCCCTGGCGCAGCGACTTCACCTCGGTGCCGGTCAGCACCAGGCCGCACTCATAGGTGTCCAGAATGTGGTAGTCGTGCCGCGCCTTCTTGTGCTGCGCCACGAGCTTGCGCCCGGAGTTGCCCTTGTCCTTAGTCTGCTTGCTCATAGTGCCGCCATTTTCGCACTAAGCGCCGGTCCCGAGGCCACTCAATACTGTGCGGGCCCGCTTCTCGGCATGATCGCCGACGACGAGGTCGGGGGTGATGCCGGCGCCGTCCACGACCCGGCCGGACGGAGTGCGGTAGTGGCCCACGGTCAGCTCGGCCACCGAGCCGTCGGCCAGCCGGCTGGGCATCTGCACCGAGCCCTTGCCGAAGGTCGGCGAACCCACCACGACCGCCCGGCCCCGGTCCTGCAGCGCGCCGGCCAGCAGCTCGGCGGCGCTCATCGTCCCGCCGTCGACCAGCACGACCAGCGGCAGGCGGGTGTTGCCGCCGCGCTCGGCGTACAGGGCGCGCTGGCTGCCCCGTACGTCGTACGTGGCGACCAGGCCGCCGTCGAGGAACGCGGAGGCGGTGGCGACGGACTCGGTGACCAGGCCGCCGGTGTTGCCGCGCAGGTCGAGCAGCAGACCGCCGTGCGCGGACGCCCGGCGCACCGCGCGGCGGACCTCGTCGCCGGTGCCCTTGGCGAACGCGGAGATCTTGACCCGGGTCGCACCGTGCGCTCCGGCGGGCCGGTCGGTGACGACGTTCTGGGTCCGCAGCCGGGTGCGGTGCAGGGTCACGCTCCAGTGGCGGGCGCCGCGCTCCAGATCCAGCCGTACGGGTGTGCCGGCGGCCGACCCGCCGGAGGCGCGCGGCGCGGACCCGCGCAGCCGGGCGACGATCTCGGTGACCGGCCGCCCCCGGGTGGCCCGGCCGTCGACGGCGTGCAGCCGGTCGCCCACCTCGATACCGGCCCCTTCGGCCGGACCGCCGGGCTGGACCCGGGACACCTCGACTCGGCCGCCGGCGGTCTGCCGCACCCACAGGCCGACGCCGACGTACGCCCCGTCCAACTGGTCCTCGAAGGACTCGAACTCGCCCGGTGTGTAGATCGTCGACCAGCGGTCGCCGCTGCGACTGACGACCTCGGCGGCCGCCTGGGAACCGGACTTCCCGTCCTCGATGGCCTCGCTCGCGGCCCGCTCGACGGCCGCGCGGTCGGCGGTGGCGGCGTCCGGTGCGTGCGCCTCGAAGGCCGTGCGGTCCGCGGCCGTACGGCCCGTGCCGCCGTCGGCCCCCTCGCTCCAGGTGCCGGTCGCCGCGCCGGTGGCGAGCACGCCGGCGAGAAACAACGTCAGGGCCGCCCCGCGGCGAATGCGGCGGGGCCGGTCGTACGAACACGGGCCCGACATGCCGGTGAGTCTAGGGGACAAAGGGGCGCCGCACGGCGAGTTGACCGTACGGCGCCCTTGGCAAAGCTCACACGTTGAGGTACTTGCGGCTCACACCTTGAGGTACTTGCGCAGCGCGAAGAACGCGGCGAGCGCGGGCATCAGCAGACCGATCAGCAGCACCAGCGGCAGGACCGCCACCACCGAGTCCCAGCCGATGAAGTTGATCACCTGGATCTTCTCCGCCAGCCAGTTGTTGACCAGGATGTACTTGCCACCGACGATCAGCACGCAGGCGAAGGCCGCGCCGAGCAGGCCCGCGATCGCCGCCTCCAGGATGAACGGCATCTGGATGTAGAAGCTGGACGCCCCCACCAGCCGCATGATCCCGGTCTCCCGCCGCCGGCTGAACGCCGACACCCGGACGGTGTTGACGATCAGCATCAGCGCAACGACGAGCATCAGCCCCATCACGCACAGCGCGGCGATGTTCATGCCGTTGAGGAGGTTGAACAGCGGCTCGACGGTGTCCCGTTGGTCCTGCACCTCCTGGACACCGGGCCGCTCGGAGAACGCCGACTTGATGACCGTGAACTTCGTCGGGTCCTTGAGCTTGACCCGGAAGGACTCCGGCAGCTGGTCGGGCGTCACCAGGCCGGCCACCGGCGTGTCGCCGAACTGCTCCTTGTAGTGCTTGTACGCCTGGTCGCTGGACTCGTAGGTCACGCTCTGCACGATCGGCAGATTCTTCAGCTCGGTCTTGATGTCGTCCTTCTGCTGCTGGGTGGCCGCACCCTTGGCGCAGTTGGCACCGGTTTCGGCGTCGTTCTTGTTGCAGAAGAAGATGGAGACGTTGACCTTGTCGTACCAGTAGCCCTTCATCGTGCTGACCTGGTCGCGCATCAGCAGCGAGGCGCCGAACAGGCCCAGCGAGAGGGCTACGGAGACGATGACGGCGAACGTCATCGTGAGGTTTCGGCGGAGACCGACGCCGATCTCCGACAGGACGAACTGGGCGCGCATGGCGTCCTTTCAGTACTGGGGGCCGTACACGCTTAGTGCTGGTAGCCGTACACGCCGCGCGACTGGTCGCGGACGAGCCGGCCCTTTTCGAGCTCCATGACCCGCTTGCGCATCTGGTCGACGATCTGCTGGTCGTGGGTGGCCATGACCACCGTCGTACCGGTCCGGTTGATCCGGTCCAGCAGCTTCATGATGCCGACCGAGGTCTGCGGGTCGAGGTTGCCGGTGGGCTCGTCCGCGATGAGCAGCATCGGGCGGTTGACGAAGGCCCGCGCGATGGCGACGCGCTGCTGCTCACCACCGGAGAGCTCGCCCGGCATGCGGTCCTCCTTGCCGCCCAGGCCGACGAGTTCGAGGACCTCGGGGACCGTCTTGCGGATCTGGCCGCGCGGCTTGCCGATGACCTCCAGGGCGAAGGCGACGTTCTGCCCGACGGTCTTGTTGGGGAGCAGCCGGAAGTCCTGGAAGACCGTCCCCACCTGGCGCCGCATCTGCGGGACCTTCCAGTTGGAGAGCTTGCCGAGGTCCTTCCCGAGCACGTGCACATGGCCATGGCTGGCCCGTTCCTCGCGCAGCAGCAGCCGCAGGAAGGTGGACTTGCCGGAGCCCGAGGAGCCCACCAGGAAGACGAACTCGCCCCGCTCGATTTCGAGCGAGACGTCCCTGAGTGCGGGACGGTTCTGCTTCGGGTAGGTCTTGGAGACGTTGTCGAATCGGATCACAGATGCACCACGGTCGACCTGGATAGGGGCACGGTTGCCGAGTTGCGGCGCCCGTCGGTGTGCGTGACCATACGCGAACCTCGCAGCACGGTGCAGGCGGCGTGGAGGGTTGGTGCGGTTATTCACGGCACCTACAGGACAAAAGGCGCACAATCCCGCGGGGCGCGCCGTTCCGCCCAGGAGCTGGCACAGTGGTAGAGGGAACCAATGCGCCGTCCGGTGCGTTGGTGCAGTGGAGAAGGAGGTCGCATGACGTACGACCGACTGGTGTGCGCCAACTGCGCGGCCCCTGTGAGTGAGGGCCGCTGCCCTGTGTGCCGGGCGAGCAGAGAACGGCTCCAGCAGCAGGCGGGCGGTATCTTCGCCCAGCTCAGCCCCGCGATGCTGGTGGCTTTGATGATCGCGCTGTTCGCGGTCGGTGTGCTGCTCCACCAGGCCGTCTGACCCCACCCGGAGCCATCACGGTACGGAGGCGGGGCACTCCGCCCGGTAGCGGACCTTGAAACGAACGTACGAGGGGCCCGGGACGCGGCTGCGTCCCGGGCCCCTCGTGGTGCCGCGTCAGCGTCAGGCCGCTGCCGCGCCGCCGCCGTTCTTGTTGATCAGACGGGGCAGCATACGGAAGCCGACACCGCCCGCGATCATCGTGGCCGCACCGATGAGCAGGAAGGTGGTACCGGAGGAACCGGTCTCCGCCAGCTCGCCGCCCTTGGCCTGCTGCTTGGCCTGGCCGGGGGTGTCACCGATCTGCTCCTTGCCCTGGCCGGGCTGCTCGATCGGCTTGGAGCCCTCGTTGTCGGTGCCGGTGCCGGTGGAGTCACCGCTGGTGCCGGTGCCGCCGGTGCCCACGCTGCCGTCGGTGCCGCCGTCGTTGCCACCGGAGGTGTGACCGCCGGAGTTGCCACCGGAGTTGCCACCGGAGTTACCGCCGGAGGTGCCACCATCGGTACCGGCGCTGGTGCCGCCGTCAGTACCACCATCGGTACCGGCGCTGGTGCCGCCGTCAGTACCACCGTCAGTACCACCGTCGGTGCCACCGTCAGTACCACCATCGGTACCACCGTCGGTGCCGCCGTCAGTACCGCCATCGGTACCACCGATGGTGGTGCCGCCGTCCTCCGAGCCGCCGATCTCGCCCGAGGTCGTGCCGCCGTCGTCCTGACCGCCGGTGGTGCCGCCGTTGTCCTGGCCTTCGGTGCTGCCACCGTCGTCCGAACCGCCGATGATCCCGCCGATGATGCCGCCGATGATCCCGCCGTCGGAGCCGCCGGTGTCACCCGGGCTGGCCGCGGAGGCGGCGCCGGCCGCGGTGAGCGACGCACCCGCCGCGATCACCGCACCGGCCGCAATGCGCGCTACGCGCAGCCGCGTCTTCTTCGTCATGTACTGCTACCCCCAGTAGCTGAACTCGTCATTGGAGCACCGCTGTACGGGGCGACGAGCCGATGGGGGTGCGTGAGTCTTGGCCACGGAATGCCGACTGGCCACTCTTCCCCCGTTCACACGCGCCCCAGAACATACGCATGCCGCGCTCAGCCTTCCCAGTCGGGCCGACATCGTCAAGGTCGAATAAAGTCCCGATGCCCGAATTGCTGAGAGATGGGCGGTACATGGACATACGACTGTGACCAAACCGCCACAGCAAAAACAACTGCCTCCCCAGGGGAGACAGTTGTTATGCGCGTTTTCCGGCCGGTGCCGCTACTTCTCCTGCTGCTTGCGCCAGCGGATTCCGGCCTCCAGGAAGCCGTCGATGTCGCCGTCCAGCACAGCGGTGGGGTTGCCGACCTCGAACTCGGTGCGCAGGTCCTTGACCATCTGGTACGGGTGCAGGACGTACGAACGCATCTGGTTGCCCCAGGAGTTGCCGCCGTCGCCCTTGAGCGCGTCCATCTTGGCCTGCTCCTCCTGGCGGCGGCGCTCAAGGAGCTTGGCCTGGAGGACGTTCATCGCGGTCGCCTTGTTCTGGATCTGCGAGCGCTCGTTCTGGCAGGAGACGACGATGCCGGTGGGGATGTGGGTCAGCCGGACCGCGGAGTCGGTGGTGTTGACGCCCTGGCCGCCGGGGCCCGAGGAGCGGTACACGTCCACCCGCAGCTCCGACTCGTCGATCTCGATGTGGTCGGTCTGCTCGACGACGGGCAGCACCTCGACACCGGCGAACGACGTCTGGCGGCGGCCCTGGTTGTCGAACGGCGAGATGCGCACCAGGCGGTGCGTGCCCTGCTCGACGGAGAGCGTGCCGTAGGCGTACGGGACGTTGACCGCGAAGGTGGTCGACTTGATGCCGGCCTCTTCCGCGTACGAGGTCTCGTACAGCTCGGTCTTGTAGCCGTGCCGCTCGGCCCAGCGCAGATACATCCGCTGGAGCTTCTCGGCGAAGTCGGCGGCGTCCACGCCACCGGCCTCGGCGCGGATGTTGACGACCGCCTCGCGGGAGTCGTACTCGCCGGACAGGAGGGTGCGCACCTCCAGCTCCTCGACGGCCTTGCGGACCTCCGCGAGCTCCGCCTCGGCCTCGGCGCGGGTCTCCTCGTCGCCCTCGGCCTCGGCCAGCTCGAAGAGCACCTCAAGGTCGTCGACCCGGCCGCGCAGCTCCTCGGCGCGGCGCAGCTGGCCCTGGAGGTAGGACAGCTGGCTGGTCACCTTCTGAGCGCTCTCGGGGTCGTCCCACAGGGACGGCGCCGCCGCTTGCTCCTCAAGCACGGCGATGTCGGCCCTCATCTTGTCGAGGTCCAGGACGGCCTCGATCGACCCCATGGTCGAGGAGAGGGACTTCAGCTCTTCGGATACATCGACGACTGCCACGCACCCAGCCTAACGGCTACCACCGGCAACCTGACCCGCCCCGGCGGACCGGACCCGCACAGGGCGTGTCCCGGCCACCGGGACGCACCCCACCCGGGGTCGTCGCACGGTCACGGAGCGTCCTGCTCGGACTGGTGGACACCCGGTGCGGTGTCACCGGAGTCGTCGCCCCCCGAGGCCAGCCAGCCGCCCAGCCCCGCCGCCACGACCACCACCGCGGCGGCCGCGCCGAGCCTGGTGCGGCGCCGGCGCACCGCCTCCGGCGACGCGCGGTGCCGGGCCGAGCCCGCCCTGCGCTCACCGGCGGCGCGAGGGGCGCGGGCGGTGCCGTGCGCGCCGCCCGCCAGCTCGTCCGGGCCCGGGACCCGCATGCTGGTGTGCGTCTCCCGGTTGGAGTCCGGCGCCGAGCCCTGGACCAGGGGGACCGCGCCGCGCGGCGGCGTGGCCTCGCCCGCCGCCGGGGGGTAGAACGATTCCTCGCGGGACCGCCCGGCCCCGCCCTCCTGCTCGTCCTCCGGCTGCTCGTCGTCCGGCTCGTCGATGTCCAGCGGCGGCATACCGGCCAGTCCGGGCAGCAGCTCGCGCAGCCGGGCGGCGAGCTCCGGGGCGCGCAGGCGGGAGGCGGGCGCCTTGGCCAGGCACTGCAGCAGCAGCTGCCACAGCTCGTCGGGGATGCCGGGCAGCGGCGCCACGCTCTCGGTGACATGGCGGCGCAGCACCGCCCCGGGGTGGCCGCCCCCGAAGGGCGTGAACCCGGCGAGCATCTCGTACAGGACCGTCGCCAGCGCGTAGACGTCCACGGAGGCGCGCGGCGGCAGGCCCTCGATGATCTCCGGGGCGAGGTAGTCGGGCGTGCCGATGACCTTGGCCGAGCGAAGCGGGGCGGAGGTCCCCCCGGCCGGAGGCTGGGGAAGGGTACGGCGCGGCGAGTCGACGAGCCGGGCGATGCCGAAGTCGGTCAGCAGGGCCGGGTGCGCGCCACCGGGGCCGAGCGGGCCCTGCATGTCCAGCAGGACGTTCTCGGGCTTGACGTCGCGGTGCACGATGCGCGCGGCGTGCGCGGCGGCGAGCCCGTCGGCGACGTCCGCGGCGATCGCCACCGCGGCCTCCGGGGCCAGTCGGCGCTCGCGCTCCAGACGGGTGCGCAGGTCCGTCCCCCGTACGAGGTCCATCACCAGCGCCAGGTCGTTGCCGTCGACGACCAGATCGCGGACGCCGACGACATGCGGGTCCTCCAGGCCCAGCAGCGCCGCCCGCTCCTGCACGAAGCGGCCGACCAGCTCCTGGTCGGAGGCGAGGTCCTCACGCAACAGCTTGATGGCCACGGCCCCTTCGGGACCCTCGCCCAGCCATACCGTGCCGGCGCTGCCGCGCCCCAGGATCTGGTGGGCGGTGTACCGGCTGCCGATCTTCCGTGCCAAGACTGCTCCGACGTGTCGGGCCCCCGAGCGTCCTCTGCGGGGGCTGAGGTTGGCGTCAAAGCTACGCGGATGCCACGGGGTTCATTGCCCCGGACGGCGGCAACCTTCACTTCTGTGAGCGAAATTGCCCGCAGAAGTCGACAAATCAACGAAGCCGCCCGCGGAGCCGCCGTGTCGCACACGGGGACCACGGGCGGCCGGCGTCAGCTCCCGAGCTTGTTCACGAACTGCTCGGCGTCGCGGTACATGTGCCCGATCTGCGAGAAGAAGCCGCGGGTCGTGCCGATCCACTCCTGGAGCGGGGTGAGCTCCCAGATCAGCCAGGCGGCCACGAACAGCAGTATCAGGGTGAACAGGCAGCCCTTGAGGCAGCCCAGACCCGGGATCTTCATCGGGTTGGCGCTGCGCTGGCGGGGCTCCCGCCGGGGCCGGGGCTCCGGCGCGGGCGGCCGCTGCGGCTCGTAGCGCTGCGGCGGCGGCTCCTGGCGGCGCTGCGGGGCCTGCGGCCGCTGCTGCGCGTACGGCACCGGAGCGGGCTGCCGGCCGTACTGCGGCGGCTGCTGCGGGGCGGCCGGGCGGCGCTGCGGACGGCGGCGCAGCGGGTCCTGGTCGGGGTCCAGGTACTGCACCTGGGTCTGCTCGTTGCGGTCGCGGGCGGCCCGCATCTGGGACTCCCACGGATGGGGGCCGTCGGGCTCCTGCGGACCACCGGCCGGCGCGCCCATGGGCATCGGCGGCATCGCGCGGGTCGGGTCGGCGTCCCGGCCACCGGGGCCGCCGGTGGACGGCAGCACACTGGTGGCCGCCGCCGGGTCGTACCCTCCGGCGCCCGAGGGAAGCACCTGGGTGGGATCGGCGTCGCCTCCGGCTGCCTGGCCGCCGTCCGGGCCCGTACCGGGGACGGACGCGGGCGCCGGGTCCGGGGCGAGCAGCGCGGCGACGCCGAGCGCCGCCTCGGCCTGCGCGGGGGTGGCGTGCACGCCGATCCCGGAGGCGACGGTGCGCAGCGCACGGGCGAGGTTCTCGGCGCTGGGCCGCTCCTCGGGGCGCTTGCTCAGGCAGCGCTCTATCACCGTCCACAGCGGCTCGGGGAGCGTGCTGGGGCGGCGCGGCTCCTCGCTCAGGTGCCGGTGCAGCACCTCCAGGGCGGTCGCCCCCGCGAACGGGGGACGGCCGGTGACCAGCTCGTACAGCAGGATGCCGGCGCCGTAGACGTCCACCGCGGAGGTCTGCGGGCGGCCCTCGGCGGACTCCGGCGCCACATAGGCGGGGGTCCCGACGAACTCGTGGGTGCGGGTCAGGCCCGGGGAGTCGGCGAGCCGGGCGATGCCGAAGTCCGTCAGCATCGGATGCATCTCGCCGCCGTCGGACCCGGCGAGCAGGACGTTGGCGGGCTTGAGGTCGCGGTGCACCACGCCGTCGGCGTGGCTGGCGGCCAGCGCGTCGGCGATCTGGGCGGTCAGCAGGGCGGCCGCCACCGGGCTGAAGGGCCCGTTGTCGCGCAGATAGCGATGCAGGTCGGGGCCGTCCACCAGGTCCATGACCAGCGCGAGCAGATCGCCCTCGACGACCAGGTCCCGGGTGCGGACGATGTTGGGGTGGGTCAGCCGGAGCAGGACGGAGCGCTCGCGCAGGAAGCGCATCACCACGTCCGCGTCGTGCGCCAGCTCCTCCTTGAGGACCTTGATCGCGACCGTCTCACCGGGCTGTCCTGCCACGGCGGCCTCGGCGCCCGCCGTCTCCCGCTGGCGGGCACGCCAGACGGTGCCCGTGGCGCCGCGTCCCAGCGGCTCCTCGAGCAGGTACTTGCTGCCTACCGGCCGCACGTCATGCGCTCCCTGGTCGTGATGGATCTCTTGCCTGGCCCGCTGGGTCAGCCGCGGCCGTCCGATCCACTGTAGTGCCGTCGCACAAGCTTTTCGGTCCGGCGGACCGGGCGGGGCTTGTGGGGAAGACGCGCGTTTCGGACAGATGGTTGCCCGGCGCCGCCGGCGCCCGCCCGGCTGGCCGCACCACCCGATCGGGGATGGTTCCCAGATGACCATGGCGGCGCGAATCCGGCCGGGCACCGCGTACAAGCAGGCACTTTTTCGTCCTTAGAAGACCAATCAAGATCACTGATGGACGGTCGGCGGGCGTGTTGTCAGCGGCAGGTGCGAGGATGCACCCAGCACGAAGCGGTGGGGGCACGGTCTTTGTCGCGGCGTGCGCTTGGGACTTGTACGTGCCGACGTGCTCGGGCTGGCGGGGGAGCGAGCGGCCCCCTGCCGGAGCCCCGGCAGAAGGGACCGTTGACGGCGATGCAGATCCGGCTGACCGTCCTCGGGCCGCGCAGCGGCCACACCACACGGGCCTGCGACGTGCTCGTGACGGCCCCCGCCGGCACCGCCCTGGCGGCCGTGGCCGGCTCACTCGCCGCCTCCGTGGCGGGCACCGGCGCGGAGTCCGGCGGCGCGGGCGCCGGCAGCGGCCCCGTCGTGCTGTACGCCGGCTCCGAGCGCCTCGACCCGCAGCGCGCCGCGATCGGCGAGCCCCCGCTGATCGACGGCGCGGTGCTCTCCCTCCAGGGCCCCGGCCCCGCCCCCGCCCACGGCCTCCCCCACGGCACCGCACGGCTGCGCGTCGTCTCCGGGCCCGACGCCGGCGGCGTCCATCTGCTGCACGGCGGCCAGATCCGCATCGGCCGCTCCGCCGACGCCGACGTCCCCCTCGACGACCCGGACGTCTCCCGGCTGCACTGCACCGTGACCGTCGAGCCGGACGGCTCGGTGCACGTCGCCGACCTGCGCTCCACCAACGGCACCGCCATCGACGGCGGCGACCTCGGCGAACGGCCCGCCCCGCTGCGCCCCGGCGCCCTGCTGCGCATCGGCGAATCCGCCCTCCGCCTCCAGCCCGCCCCCAGCACCCCCGACCCCGCCCTGCGGACCACCCCCGACGGCGAGGGGCAGCTGCGCGTCGCCCCGGGGACGGGCGGCTCCCGCTCCGGGAGCGGCGCGGACGCCGCGGCCGGCGCATACGGCCACGGCCCTACGGGCGCAGCCCCCGTACCCCCGCCCCGCACCGCACCGCCGACGGGCCCGGCGGCGCGCCGCGACACACCGCTGCGCGGCACCCCCACACAGGACGCCTGGCCGCCGGACGGCACCCCGCACGGCCACGACTACAGCGCCCCGTACGACGGCGCCGCGGCCGCGCCCCCCGACGCCGCCACCGCCCACGGCTTCGGCCACGGCTTCGACCGCACCACCGGGGGATTCGGCCCCGCGTTCCGCGAGGAGCCGGCCCCGGGCGGCCCCGCCGGTGCGCAGAACCCGACCCACGGCGGACAGCGGGCGCTGGCGCCCGCCGACGAGGCGTCCGCCGACGAGATGCCCCGCAAGGGCGGCCGGCGGGGCGGGATCGGCGCATGGGCACGGCGGCTGGCCGGCGGCCGGCCCGCCATGGAGCGCCCGGACGACGCCCGTACCGACTTCGCCGCCCACTACGAGCCGGACGGCACCCCCGCCTCCTCCCCCGCCGGAGCCCCCGGTGGCGCTAAGGACGCCGCGGGCCCCTACGGGCCCGCCGAGCACGAGCGCTGGCCGGACGCCGCCGCGGTCCTGCTCACCGCGCTGGGGCCGGGACCCCGGCTCTGGGAGCGCGGCCGGGACCACCCCGACGCCCTGGCCGTCCGCCTGGGGACGGCCAGCCGCGGCGGCGGCCGGAGCGCCGTACCGGTCGCCGTCGAGCTGCGCCGGGCGGGCTCCCTGGGCCTGGCCGGACCACGCGCCCGGCTCACCGGCCTGGCCCGCTCCGCCGTCGCCCAGCTCGCCGCGCTGCACTCCCCCGGCACCCTCGAAATCGTGCTGATCAGCGCCGACCGGGCGCGCGGCACCGAGGAGCGGGTGGCGGACTGGTCCTGGCTGGGCTGGCTGCCGCACGTCCGCCCCGCCCACGGCCAGGACTGCCGGCTGCTGCTCGCCTACGACCGGGAGCAGGCCGCGGCCCGCACCTCCGAGCTGGTACGGCGGCTCGACGACAGCCCGCTGGGCCCCGGCTGGGCCAGCGCCGAGCGGGCCGAGACCGCCTCCGCCGCCGCCCGCCACCAGGGCCCGTACACCCTGGTGATCGTGGACGGCGACCCCGGCTCCTCCGCACTGCGCGAGACCACCGCCCGCCTCGCGTCCGGCGGCCCGGCAGCCGGAATCCACCTCCTCTGCCTGGCCGAGACCCCGGCCGCCTCCCCCGCCTTCCCGCTGGCCGCGACGTACGAGGCGGCCCGGACGGCGTCACCCGCCTTCGGCGAGTGCGGAGCGGTCGCGGTGCTCAGCGGCGACGTCGCCACGGCGCTGCGCGTGGTCCAGCCGGGCTCCGGGCCGAACGGCACGGTCGCGACGGTCGACGCGGTCTCCGGCGCCTGGGCCGACCGCTTCGCGCGGGCGCTGGCGCCGCTGCGCGAGACCGACACCGCGGCCGCCGCCGGCGGCTCCGCGGTGCCCCGCGCGGCCGTCCCACTGCCCGACTCGGCGCGGCTGCTGGACGAGCTGGGGCTGGCACGCGCCACCCCGGCGTCGCTGATGGCCCGTTGGGCCGCCACCCTGGACACCGACCGGGCCGGCGCCGCGGCGGTGCTCGGCGCGGGACCGCACGGCCCGCTCCACGCCGATCTGGCCGCCGACGGCTCGCATCTGCTCCTGGAGGGCGCGCCGGCCACCGGCAAGACCGAGCTGCTGCGTTCGCTGGCGGCGTCGCTGGCCGCCGCCGACCGCCCGGACCTGCTGTCGCTGGTCCTGGTGGACGGCGGCGGCAGCGAACGCGGCGAGGGCCTGCGGGTGTGCACGGACCTGCCGCATGTCACGACGTATCTCGCCGCCTCGGACCCGGTCCGGATGCGGGAGTTCGCCCAGGCGCTCTCCTCGGAACTGAAGCGGCGGACGGAGATACTGGCCGGCGCGCCCTTCGCCGAATGGCGCGCCAAACACCTCCCCGCACCGCGGATCATCGCCCCCCGCCGCTCGACGGAAGGCGGTCACGGAGAGCAGGAACCAATTACTCTCCGTAATCGTTGCCGAAACAAGGAGGAGGAGAGCGGCACACCGGCGGACTCGTCGACGACCGGCACGCTACGACTCCGCGCCCGCAGCGGAGCCACCCCCGAGGACACCCCCACCGGATCCCCGGTCTCCCCGGAGCCGGCCGCGCCGATGCCCCGGCTCTTCGTCCTCGTCGACGACTTCGACGCCCTGGTCGCCCCGGCCCTGGGCAGCCCCGGCCGCCCCGCCGCCGGTTCCGTCGTACGGGCGCTGGAAGCCGTCGCCCGCGACGGGGCGGCGCTCGGGGTCCACCTGATAGCCGCGACCGGTCACCCGGACCGCACAGCCGAGACCGCGACCAGCGAACGGGCCGGACTGCGCGTCGAACTGGGCGCGGCCGCCGACGCCTCCGAACCGGTACCGACCGGCCGGGGCCGACTGCATCGAGCCGCGGACGGCTCCTCGACACCGTTCCAGGCGGGCCGGGTCACCGGCCGGATACCCCGCACCTCCACGCTGCGGCCGACGGTCGTACCGCTCGAATGGCAGCGGATGGGCGACCCCCCTGCCCGGCGTCCGCTGCGCGAGTTGGGCAACGGCCCGACGGACCTGGCCCTGCTGGCCAGCGCACTCCAGAGGGCGGCGCAGTCCTCGGGGGCACCGTCGGCGCCGCCGCTGGTGTGAGCGCGCGTGAGCGCGGCGGAGTGGAACGCCTCGCCGGTACCCGCGCCGGCGTGACGGCCGGCGTGACGGCTGGTGGGCATCGCTGGAGCTGCTGGAAGCTGCTCGAAGCTGCTGGGTGGGCATCGCAGTGCTGAAGGGTGCCGCCGCTCGCCACCGCGCGGTCGCGCCCGCCCCGTCTCGCTACCGCTGGCTGTGACTGCCGCCCAGGACCACTGATCCCGTAGCCCCCCTCGCGTCGCGTGATCCGGTAGCAACCCCCTCGCGTCGTGTGATCCGGTAGCAGCCCCCTCATGTGATCCCGTAACAGCCCCATCACGAAAGGTGAGTTGGCAGCGAAGGCGGTATTGCGGAGCCCGTGGCCGAGGCGTAGACCTGTCGCACACCACAACCGCACAGAAGCTCGATGGCGTGGCCGCAGGGCACAGGGCACGGCATGGCACGGCACCGGTGCCGCAGCGCAACCGCGGCGCGACGGCGAGCCGCGGGACCGCGGCGCGACGGCGAAGAGCGCCACGGCAACCGCGCCGGAGTACAGCGCCACCGCGACCGCTTCGGAAGTACAGCGCCACGGCACCACCTCACCGCACGGCACCGGTATGGCAGGCGCAGCGACAGGGGGCTACGGGGATGGGCAGACGACTCGACCGTACGGCTGGACGCGCGAGGGCCGCGGTGGTGGCCGCGGGGCTGGCGCTGGCGCTGGCCGCCTGTGGCAGCGGCGGCGGGGCGAAGGGCAGCGGCGGCAGTGGCGGGAGTGGCGGCGGCAAGGGGGGCTCCACCGCCCCGACCGTGCGGCTGCCCAAGCTGAACGGGCAGAAGCTGCAGGTCACCGCGGTCTGGACGGGGCCGGAGCGGGAGAACTTCGTCAAGGTGCTGGACGAGTTCGAGAAGCGCACGGGGGCCGAGGTCGCCTTCGTGCCCAGTGGTGACGACATGGCCGGTTTCATCGGCTCCAAGATCGCCGGTGGCGGCCCGCCCGATGTGGCGATGCTCCAGCAGGTCGGTGTGCTCAACGAGTTCGCCGAGAAGGGCTGGCTCAAGCCGCTCGGCGCGGGCGCCAAGGCGCAGCTCGCCAAGAACTACTCCAAGGGCTGGCGGGATCTCGGCGCCCACAAGGGCACCCCGTACGGGGTCTACTTCAAGGCCAGCAACAAGTCGCTGGTCTGGTACAACGCCCAGGCGTTCGACAACGCCGGCGCCAAGGAGCCGAAGACCTGGCCGGACTTCGTCAAGGCGGCGGAGATCATCTCCGAGTCGGGTGTCGAACCGGTCTCGGTGGGCGGTGCGGACGGCTGGACGCTGACCGACTGGTTCGAGAACGTCTACCTCTCCCAGGCGGGTCCGGAGAAGTACGACCAGCTGGCGCGGCACAGGATCAAGTGGACCGATCCGACGGTCAGGCAGGCGCTCACCACGCTGGCGCAGCTCTTCGGCCGCAAGGACCTGCTGGCGGGCGGCGGTTCCGGTGCGCTGCAGACGGACTTCCCGACATCGGTGACCCAGACCTTCAGTGGCGGTGACGCTCCCAAGGCCGCGATGGTCTCGTCGGCCGACTTCGCCGCCGCCAACATCACCCAGACCAAGGCGAAGGTCGGTACGGACGCCAAGGTCTTCGCGTTCCCGGCGGTGGGCGGCAGGTCCCCGGTGGTGACCGGCGGCGATGTGGCGGTGGCGCTCAAGGACAACAAGGCCGCGCAGGCGCTGCTGACGTTCCTGGCGTCGACGGACGCGGCGAAGATCTGGGCGCAGGCGGGCGGGTTCATCTCGCCCAACAAGGAGCTGGACCGGGCGGCGTACGCCGATGACGTGATGCGGAAGATCGCCGAGGCGCTGATCGCGGCGGGCGACGGCTTCCGTTTCGACATGTCCGATCAGGCGCCCGCGTCCTTCGGCGGCAAGCCGGGGCAGGGCGAGTGGAAGGACCTGCAGGACTTTCTGAAGGATCCGAAGGACATCGCCGGTACGCAGGCGCGGCTGGAGAAGGACGCCGCCAAGTCCTTCGGGCGTTGAGAGAACTCGTGGGCGAGACCACGCCGTTGAGGGCACGTCGTCCGGGCGATGAGAGGGCCTCTTCCGGGCGAGGGGAGGGCGTCGCCCGGGGACCGTCCGGGCGCTGAGAGCCTGCCGCCGACCGCTTCGACCGGGACCGGGGGACCGTCACGATGAGCGACTCGATGAGCGACCAACAGCGCGATCGACAGCGCGCCCCGAAGAGCCGCGTACGGGGCGGTGTCCGGGCCGGCGCGGCCACCCGCCGCTGGATCGCCGCAGTGTTTCTGGCGCCGGCGTTGCTGCTGCTGGGTGCGCTGGTGGTCTATCCCATCGTGTTCTCCGTCTACCGCAGCCTGTTCGACGCGTCCGGTGACGGGTTCGTGGGGCTGGGCAACTACGGGGAGCTGTTCTCGGACGAGGCCATCCGTACGGCGCTGCGCAACAACGTCGTCTGGGTGGTGGTGGCGCCGACGGTGTCGACGGCGCTGGGGCTGGTCTTCGCGGTGCTGACCGAGCGGATCCGGTGGGGCACCGCGTTCAAGTTGATCGTGTTCATGCCGATGGCGATCTCGATGCTGGCGGCCGGGATCATCTTCCGGCTGGTGTACGACCAGGACCCGCAGCGGGGGGTCGCCAACGCGGTGTGGGTGGGGGTGCACGACACGTTCGCCGATCCGGCGCCGTTCCCCGGTGCCAAGCCGCGGCCGCGCGCCGATCTCCGGCCGTCCGGCGGCGGCGCGTTCACCACGCGGTCGGCCGTACGGGCGGGCTCGGCGGTGGATCTGCCGCTGGTCGCGGTGCGGGCGGACGATCTGCGGGGGGCGAAGCCGGCGGCCGCCGCCGTACCGCGGCCCGGGAAGGTCACGGGCACCGTCTGGCTGGACTTCACCCGCGGGGGCGGCGGCCGGCCCGATGTGATCGACGGCGGGGAGCGGGCACTGGCGGGTCTGACGGTGGAGGCGGTCAAGGACGGCCGGGTGGTGGCCTCGGCGACGACGGCGGCGGACGGCAGCTACGCGCTGCCCGCGGAGCAGGCCGGCGGTGCGCGGCTGCGGTTGCCCGCGAGCAACTTCGCCGAGGCGTACGGCGGTGTCGACTGGCTGGGGCCGGCGCTGGTCACCCCGGCCATCATCGGGTCCTATGTATGGATGTGGGCCGGTTTCGCGATGGTGCTGATCGCCGCGGGGCTGGCGGGGGTGCCGCGTGAGCTGCTGGAGGCGGCGCGGGTGGACGGGGCCGGCGAGTGGCAGGTGTTCCGCCGGATCACGGTGCCGCTGCTGGCGCCGGTGCTGGTGGTGGTGCTGGTCACGCTGATGATCAATGTGCTGAAGATCTTCGACCTGGTGTACATCATCGCCCCGGGCTCCAGCATCCGGTCCGCCAATGTGCTCGCGCTGCAGCTGTTCCAGTCGTCGTTCGGCACGGATGTGGACGAGGGGCTGGGCAGCGCGATCGCCGTGTTCCTGCTGCTGCTGGTGATGCCGGTGATGTACGTCAATCTCCGGCGCATACGGAAGGAGCGTCGCCGATGACGACCGTGGACGGTGCCGTACCGGACCGGCGGGCCGGGGCCTCGGGTGGTGGCGGGCGGGCCGGGCGGTCCCTCGCCGCGCGGCTGGTGGCGCGGGCGGGTGGCGGTGCCATGCGGGTCTTCCTGGTCCTGGTCGCGCTGTTCTGGCTGATGCCGTCGGTGGGGCTGCTGCTGTCGTCGCTGCGCGGTCCGCGGCGGATCGCCGAGTCCGGCTGGTGGCAGGTCCTCGCCGAGCCGGCCCAGCTCACCTGGGACAACTACAGCCGGCTGCTGGCCAACGAGAAGGTGATGGGCTCGCTGCTGACGACGGCCTCGATCACGGTGCCGGCGACGGTGCTGGTGGTGGTCATCGGGTCGCTGGCCGGCTATGCGTTCGCGTGGATGGACTTCCCCGGGCGGGACGGCTGGTTCCTGGTCGTCGTGGGGCTGCTGGTGGTTCCGGTGCAGGTGGCGCTGATCCCGGTGGCGAAGCTGTTCGGCGCGGTGGGGCTGTTCGAGACGACGGCCGGGGTGATCGCCTTCCATACGGCCTTCGGGCTGCCGTTCGCGGTGTTCTTGCTGCGGAACTTCTTCGCGGAGATCCCGCGTGAGCTGCTGGAGGCGGGGCGGCTGGACGGGGCGGGTGAGCTGCGGCTGTTCACCCGGGTGGTGATGCCGTTGGGCGGTCCGGCGATCGCGTCGCTGGGGATCTTCCAGTTCCTGTGGGTGTGGAACGACATGCTGGTGGCGCTGATCTTCGCGGACAGCGGCAGCCCGCCGATCACGGTCGCGCTGCAGCAGGAGGTGCGGCAGTTCGGCAACAACATCGATGTGCTGGCGCCGGGGGCGTTCTTGTCGATGGTGGTGCCGCTGATCGTCTTCTTCGCCTTCCAGCGGCAGTTCGTCTCGGGTGTGATGGCGGGCGCGGTGAAGTAGGCCCGTGGGGGGCCTGCCGGGGGGGCGGCCGGGGAACCGGTGCAGAACCGGTGCACGGCCGGTGCCGCGGGGTCTTTTGTTGTTATCCCGCGTTCATGTCGGTCCCCCTACGATGTCGGGCACCGCCGTGAAAGGCATGGTGCGCCGGCGCCTTGTCGTGGAGACTGCCTAGCGGTGCTCGTGCCGGCGTGCGAGCGATGGCGCCTGGGCCCTGCGCGGGTCGCGCCGGTGTGCCGCGGCCATGATGCCGGGCACGTTCATAACTGCAGATATCGCACGGATGCCGCACGGACCCCGCACAGATCCCAGATAACACCCATATCCCCTCACACCCGTACCTCGTATCCCTTATCTCGTCATCCCCTGACCCGAGTGCATTTCGCCCTACGTTCCCGACCGTCTGGAGACGGACCGCACATGACTGCCCCCATCGCAGACCAGAGTGCCGAACAACTCCCGCGCCCCGCCCGGCTGTCCGAGGTCAAAGGCTGGTTCTTCACCGCCGATCAGCTGCTCTTCGACTGGTTCCTGGCGTATCAGCAGGACCGTTCCGAGTCGGGTGACCTGCTCGAACTGGGCGCGTATATGGGCAAGAGCGCGATCTTCCTCGGTGCGCGGCTGCGCCCGGACGAGCGCTTCACGGTCTGCGATCTCTTCGACTCCCCCGCCGAGGACGCCTCCAACTCCAAGGAGATGAAGAAGTCCTACGCGACCCTGACGCGCCGCGCCTTCGAGGCCAACTACCTGTCGTTCCATGACGAGTTGCCCACCATCGTGCAGGGTCTCAGCTCGATCGTGAGCGACCATGTCGAGCCCGGCTCGGTGCGCTTCGCGCATATCGACGCCTCGCATCTGTACGAGCATGTGCACGGCGACATCCTCGCGGTGCGCGAGCTGCTCACCGGCAGCGGTGTGGTGGTGCTGGACGACTACCGCGCCGAGCACTGTCCGGGGGTGGCCGCCGCCACCTGGCAGGCCGTGGCGAACGAGGGGCTGCGCCCGATCTGCATCACCGGCACCAAGTTCTACGGGACGTGGGGCGATCCCGAGCCGGTGCAGAAGGCGCTGCTGGAGTGGATCGCGGCGCGCGGCGACATCTGGCACGAGGTGCAGTACGTCAACGACGCCCCGCTGATCCGGCTGAGCGCCAAGGGCGCCAAGGAGCCCGCCCAGCCGGTCTCGCGCCACCGGGCGGTGCCCGCCGCCCGCGCCGGGCAGCGGCCGTCGGCCGCCCGTCCGGCGGCGTCGGGGGCCCGTCCGGCGTCCCGTCCGCCGGTTCCGACGCGGAGCACGGTGCGCCGGGTGGCGCTGGACGTGCTGCCGCCGATCGTCACCCGGGCGATCGTCAAGGCCCGTAAGCGGGCGCGTACCCGCTGAGGCGGGCGGGCCGGGGGCGCGGCGTCGCCCGTCACCGCGGCGCCGTGTCCGTGAGCCCGCCCACGCGCTGTTCCGGGACCTGCGCCACGAGGACGAAGGCATTGGAGCGCAGCAGCATCCCGGCCGGCCGCGGCAGCGGATGGGAGTAGGTGCGGCGGACGGCCAGGCCGGCGGATTCGGCGAAGGCGCGCAGGAGGTGGAAGTCGGTGAAGCGGACCGGGGCGGGGCCGGCGGCCCGGTGTCCGGCCTCCTGCGGGGTGATCAGCAGGACGCCGCCGCCGGGCCGTACATAGCGGACGTAGGCGCGCAGCAGCTCTTCGACCTGTTCGTCGTCGAGGTGCTCCAGGACGTGCGCGGCCAGCAGTGCGTCGAAGGCGCCGGGCCGGGCGTGCGGGCCGGCGAGGAAGGCGTCGGCGGTGTAGGCGGTCAGTCCGCGGGTGCGGCAGCGCTCCACGGACTGGGGGTCGTGGTCGACTCCGACGCTGCCGGGGGCGCATCCGGCGAGGGTGTCGCCCTGTCCGCAGCCGATCTCCAGTACCCGTCCGGCGCCGATGCGCCGCAGTTGGCGGCGGTAGGGGGTGCGGTCGGGCAGGAGCCGGGCGAGGCCGCTGCGGGCCCGCTCGACCGGCAGCCGGGCGGTGGAGGCGGCCGGGGCGGTGCTGGTGGAACAGGCGGCCGGGGCGGTGCGGGGGTCGCTGCCGGGCGGCTGGGCATCGGGGTTGTCGGTGGCGGTGGAGCTGTCGGTACGGCCGGGCATCGGGACGCGGTCACCTTCCCTGGGGACGCGGCGCGCGGGGCGCCATAACGCTGTGCATCGGGTCTACGGCATCTGACGCGCGCCCGGCGCTACGGCGCGCCGACAGTTGCACACCGAGCGTAAGCACCCGGACACGTACTGTCGATGACGCGTCTCACCCTTTCAGCGCAGATCCGGTGACCGCGCCGCCGGTGGTGAGTTGAACGGTCCGGTCTTGTGCATCACCAGTCCGGAAAGGCTTGGTCCGCGTATGAAGCCTCGGCTCACCGTCGTCGTCCCCGTGCATCGCCTGGAGGGTTCCGAGCGCAATGTGGAGGAGTGCCTGGATTCGGTGGCGGCTCAGACGCTGACCGAACTGGATGTGGTGCTGGTGGACGGCGGTCCCGCGCAGGGGCCGGCCGGTGGGGCGGAGGGCGCGCCCGCCGCGGTCGCCCGCCGGTTCGCCGAGCGGGATCCGCGGTTCCGTATCGTCCACCATCCGGGGGGCGAGGCGGCGGGCGGATGCGGTGCGGTGCGCAACGCCGGTGCCCGGCACGGCTATCCGCACACCGACTACCTGGCGTTCCTCGACGCCGACGACGTGCTGCTGCCGCGCGCCTACGAGGATCTGGTGGGCCTGCTGGACAAGTCCGGTTCGGATCTGGCGACGGGCAACGTCTACCGCCTCGGCCCGGGTGGCCGCAGTCAGTCGGCGCACCACCCGGAGACCTACGGGACGGCGCTGCGCACCCACATCACCGAGGACCTGTCGCTGCTGTCGGACTGCTTCGCGCGCAACAAGGTCTTCCGGCGCGCTTTTTGGGAGCGGCATGAACTGGCCTTCCCCGAAGGGGAGTTGTGTCATGACGCGGCGGTGACGCTGCCGGCGCACTTCCTGGCCAGGACGGTCGACGTGCTGCATGAGCATGTGTGCTACTGGCGGCTGCCGGAGGGGCCGGGCCGGTTGCGGGGGCTCGATGCGGAGGGTGTGCGGGAGCGGTTCGCGGCGGTGGCCACGGTCCGCCGCTTCCTCGCCGATCCGGCCCGTGCCCATCTGAACGCCTATCAGCGCGACTACGACCGGGCGCAGCTGACCGACGGGCTGCTGGATCTGGTCGAGGCGCTGCCGGCCGCGGCCCCGGGGACCCGGACGGCGTTCCTGGACTGCGCCCGGGGCTTCCTGGCGGGTGCCGATCCCCGGTTGTTCCCGGCGCTGCCGGTGGAGCTGCGGATGCGCTGGTATCTGATCCGCGCGGGGCGGATGGCCGATCTGCTGGCACTGCTGGCGCACGAGGCGCGCAACCCGGCGGGGTTCGCGGTGGCCGGTCCGCCGCTGCGCAAGCGGGCGGTGCTGCCGCTGGGCGGCCCGGCGGCGGGCGGCGGGCGCGGCGGGGCGGGAGAGGTCCCGGCGCTGGAGCTGCCGCCCGGTGTGACGCGGCTGGAGCGCGCCGACTTCCCGGTGCGGGCGCAGGTCGCCGAGGCGGTGTGGCGCGAGGGTGTGCTGTGCCTGCGCGGTTACGCCTATATCCGCAATCTGGCCGCCGCGCACCGGCACAGCTATCTGCGGACGGCGGTGCTGTCGTGCGGCCGGCGGCGGATCCTGCTGCCGCTGCGGCCGCTGCTGATGCCGGAGGCGACCGCCGAGTCCGGTCAGGAGCAGCACTGCTACGACTGGGCGGGTTTCGAGGTGCGGCTGGATCCGGCGCGGCTGCGGCGGGGCGGGCGCTGGGAGGAGGGCGAGTGGCGGGTCGGGGTGCTGCTCACCTCGGCGGGCGTGGTGCGGGCGGCGGCGCTGGGTGCGGCGCCGACGGGGTCGGGTGCCGCGCCGGGCGCCTTCGACGTGGCCGACGAGGGTGCGGCGGGGCGGGTGCGGATCACGCCGGGGTACGTGCAGGGGCGGCTGGGGCTGTCGGTGGCGCGCCGTACCCGGCGGCTGGTCGGGCAGCGCGTGGCGGGCGGGGCGCTGGAGGTGACGGTGGCGGCTCCGGGGCCGGCGCCGTCGGCGCTGCGGCTGACGCATCAGGGGACGGGGACGGTGGTGTCGTTCCCGGTGGAGACGGCCGCGGCCTCCGGGGAGGCGGCGGACGCCGGGGAGGCGGCGGACGCCGGGGAGGCGGCGGGCGCCGGGCCCGGGCGGCTGACCGTCCGCATCCGGCTGGACGCGCTGGCCGCGGCGCGGCCGGTCCGCGACGGCGCGCCCGCGGCGATCGCCCCGGTGCACACCGAGAGCTGGTCGCCGGAGCTGGTGCTGGCGGGCGGCGGCACCGAGGCGATCGCCTGCGAGGTGGGTCTTGCGCCGGTGGCGTATCCGCTCTCGCACGGCCGTGAGCTGGTGGTGGCGGCCTCCGCGGCGGGCGACGTCGTGCTGCACGACCGGACCCCGCAGCCGTATCTGGACCGGGTGCTGTGGCGCCCCGACGGCGCGCTGCTGGTGGCGGGCGGGCTGCCGGCCGCCGCGCCGCACGCCACCGAGCTGGTCCTCAAGCACGCGGCGCACGCGGCCGAGTTGGCGTTCGCCACCACCCACGACGAGGGTCGGTTCCATGGCACGCTGCCGCTGGGGGCGCTGCCTTCGCTCGCCGGTCCGGTGCCGCTGCGGGAGGGCCGCTGGAGCCTGCATCTGCGGGAGCGGGGGGCGCCGGGCTCGCCGCTGGACGCGCCGGTGCGGATCGCGCCGGCCGTCTGGGAGGGGCTGCCGGCCGGCTGCACGGTGGGCGGCAAGCCGCTGACCCTGGACCGGCTGCGGGACGACGAGGCGCTGGTGATCGCGGGTCCGGCGCTGCCGGTCACCGACCGGGGCCCCTACCGGCGCCGGCTGCTGCGCGAGCAGCACTATGCGCTGCACCGCTCCCGCCCGTTGCGTGACACCGTCCTGTACAGCAGCTTCGGGGGCCGCGCGTACGGGGATTCGCCGCGGGCGGTGCACGAGGAGCTGGTGCGCCGGGGTGCGGAGGTGGAGCATCTGTGGGCGGTGCGCGATGCGCAGGCCGCGGTGCCGAAGACGGCGCGGGCGGTGGTGGTGGGCAGCGCCGAGTGGCACGGGGCGCTGGCGCACAGCCGTTGGGTGGTCACCAACACCCATCTGCCGCGCTGGTTCACCCGGCGCGGCGGCCAGCGCATCATCCAGACCTGGCACGGCACTCCGCTGAAGCGGATCGGAGCGGATCTGGCGGGCACGCTGTGCGCGGGGCTGGCGCATCTGGCGCCGCGGCCGCGGGTGAGCCGGCAGTGGAGCGTGCTGCTGTCGCCGAACGCGCACAGCACGCCGGTGCTGCGGTCGGCGCTGGGCTATTCGGGGCGGCTGCTGGAGACCGGTCTGCCGCGTACGGACGCGCTGTTCGCCGCCGACCGGGACCTGAGGGCGGCGGCGGTGCGGGAGCGGCTGGGGATCGCGCCGGACCGGAAGGTGGTGCTGTACGCGCCGACGCCGCGGGACGATCTGGCGTACGACGCGGGTCACCACCGGCTGCATCTGCCGCTCGATCTGGAGCTGGCGCGGCGGGAGCTGGCGGACGGCCATGTGCTGCTGGTGCGCGGTCATCCGCTGGTGGCGGACCGGCTGCCGGGCCATCACGCGCCGTTCGCCGTGGACGTCTCGGGCTACCCGGACGCCACCGAGCTGCTGCTGGCCGCGGACGTGCTGGTCACCGACTACTCGTCGTTGGCCGCGGACTTCGCCAACACGGGCCGCCCGATGCTGTTCCTGACCCCCGATCTGCCGCACTACCGCGATGCGCTGCGCGGGTTCACGCTGGACTTCGAGGCCCGGGTGCCGGGACCGCTGCTGACGTCGACCGGCGAACTGATCGACGCGCTGGGCGACTTGGAGGCGATCGCGGCGGCCGGTGCGGACGCGTACGCGGACTTCCGGGAGGCGTTCTGCCATCGGGACGACGGCGGGGCGGCGGGCCGGGTCGCGGATCTGATGGAGCGGTGAGGCTCCGAGGGGGTGGTGGTGCGAGCGAGCGGTGGGCGGGCCGGTGCGCGGCAAGGTGAGGGCACGCGGATCGGCATCGCACGGCGTTCGCGTCGTTACAGCATGTGCGGGTTCCCTCACGGGCGTCCGTACACCCGGCTCCCGACTCCGTCCGGTCATGGGATGGCAATGAGGCGGAAAACCGAGGCGGCGGGTGCAACCGCTCGGCGGGATTCGCCCTCTGACCCATCGGATATGGGTACGGACCCCGCTCGCGCCAAGTGATGCTGTCGACACGAAATGTAGATTTAGTGACTGTGAAAGAAGCCCTAGAGCCTCAGCCAGGGCCCACCATCACGCCATCCGCGCAGGTCAGCATCGTCGTCATCGCCTTCAACGATGCCGTCCATGTCGGCGATGCGGTGCGCTCGGCGCTCGCGCAGGAGACACCCGGGGAGACGGCCGCCGAGGTGATCGCGGTGAACGACGCCTCCACCGACGGCACCGGCGCCGCCCTGGACGCCCTCGCCCGTACCGAGCCGCGGCTGCGGGTCGTCCACCGCAGCGAGAACAGCGGCGGCTGCGGCACTCCCCGCAACGACGGTCTGCGCGCCGCCACGGGGCGGTTCGTGATGTTCCTGGACAGCGACGACGTGCTGCCGCCGGGCGCGGCGCGGGCGCTGCTGGCCGCCGCGCTGGAGCACGACGCGCCGGTGGCGGCGGGGGCCTGTGTGCGCCGTGAGCTGCCGGCGCGGCGGGACATCCCCTGGCTGCCGGCGCTCTACCGCGAGGCGGCGGTGCACGAGCCGGCCGCGTCCAGTCCCCAGCTGGTCCGCGACACCCTGTGCGTCAACAAGCTCTACGACCGGGCGTTCCTGGCCGAGCACGGCATCGTCTTCCCCGAGGGCCGCTTCACCTACGAGGACTTCGTCTTCACCGCCCGGGTGCTGGCGGCGGCGCCGCGGATCGCGACCATCCCCGACAGCGTCTACATCTGGCATGTGCGCCGCTCGGCCGCCAAGCAGTCGATCTCCCTGGACCGCAAGGACGTCGCCAACTGGCAGGCGCGGATCGAGGCGCACCGCACCAGCGTGCGGATCTTCCTGGACGCCGGGCACAAGGCGCTGGCGCAGGCCGCGGCCACCAAGTTCCTCGATCACGATCTGCGGATGTACGTCCGCGAGCTGCACACCCGCGGCGGCGACTACCGCGCGGAGTGGTGGCGGCTGACCCGCGACTATCTGGCGGGCTTCGACGAGGCGGAGCTGCGGGCGGCGCGGGCCCCGGCCCGCTGGCTGGCCCGGGTCGTGCTGGCCTCCCCCGTTCCGCGCGACCTGGACCGGCTCACGCAGCTGGCGGGGCGGCCCGGCCGGCTGCTGCCGCCGTACGCGGAGGCCGACGGGCGGGCGGTGTGGTCGGCGGACCTTCCGGGGATCGAGCTGGAGGCGATCGGCACCAAGCCGCTGCACCGGCTGCCGGTGACGGTGGACGCGGAGCCGGTGGTGGCCGGCCGCGGTGTGCTGCGGCTGCGGGTCCATGATCTGTACGGGCGGCTGGCGGCGGCCGGTCCGGAGAGCATCGACGTCGAGCTGCGGCGGCGGCGCGACGACCGCCGCGGCCCGGTCCACACCGCGGCGCTGACGCCCGCGGCGGGCGTCGCCGGGGCGGAGACCTGCTGGTCGGCGGAGGTCGTGCTGGACATAGAGGCGCTGGCCGAGCGCGGCAGCGGCCGTGCCGATCCCGAGCCGTGGGATCTGATGGCGCAGGTCAGCTGTGCCGACGGCGCCGGTTTCCGGGCCGCTCTGCGGGCCACCGGGCCGGGGCTGCGGCGCCGGGTCCTGCCCAGCCGGCGGCATGCCGTGCTGCTGGTGCAGCCGTATGCGACGACCGGCGGCGCGCTGTCACTGCGGGTCGCGTCGGGGCTGCGCAGCGTGTGGCGGATCGCCGCCCGCCGGCTGCGCCGCTGAGCGCCGCCCCTTTCGTTGTCCGACCCCGAGCCTAGGATTGGCGCTATGTCTTACTTGATCACGGGTGGTGCCGGCTATATCGGCTCCCATGTCGTACGGGCCCTGCGGCAGGCGGGGGAGCGGGTCGTGGTGCTGGACGACCTGACGACGGGCGTGGCCGCCCGGCTGCCCGAGGGCGTCCCGCTGGTCGTCGGCTCGACCCTCAACCGCGCCCTGCTCGACGAGACGATCGCCGCGCACGGCGTGACCGATGTGGTGCATCTGGCCGCCAAGAAGCAGGTCGGCGAGTCCGTGGAGATGCCGCTGCTGTACTACCGGGAGAACGTGCACGGTCTGCAGACGCTGCTGGAGGCGATGGCCGCGGGCGGCGTGGGCCGCTTCGTGTTCTCCTCCTCCGCCGCCGTCTACGGCATGCCGGACGTCGACCTGGTCACCGAGGACACGCCCTGCGCGCCGATCAACCCCTACGGCGAGACCAAGCTGGTGGGCGAGTGGATGGCCCGTGCGGCGGGCCGGGCGCACGGCATCAGCACGGCCTGTCTGCGCTACTTCAACGTCGCCGGCGCGGCCACTCCCGAGTTGGCCGACACCGGTGTGTTCAACATCGTGCCGATGGTGTTCGAGAAGCTCACCGAGGGCGCCGCGCCGCGGATCTTCGGCGACGACTACGACACCCCCGACGGCACCTGCATCCGCGACTACATCCATGTCGCCGACCTCGCCGACGCCCATGTGGCGGCCGCCCGCAAGCTCGCCGAGCCGGGCCCGGTACGTGATCTGACGCTGAACATCGGCCGGGGCGAGGGCGTCTCGGTGCGCGAGCTGATCGGCCTGATCACCGAGATCACCGGCTATGAGGGCGTCGTCCCCGAGGTGACCCCGCGGCGCGCCGGCGACCCGGCCCGGGTGGTGGCGGCCGCCGACCGGATCGGCGCGGAGCTGGGCTGGAAGGCGCACCACGACGTCCGCGACATGATCACTTCGGCGTGGGCGGGGTGGCTCCACCACCACCCGCAGGGCTGAGGCGGCATCCCGCCGCCGGTGCGGTCAGCCGGCGGCGGGTTTGCGGGCGGTGAGGTACGCCTGCGGGGCCGACTCCCCCAGCGCCTCCTCCGGCTCGCGCAGCAGCCGGGACCGTACGTCCAGCCCGGCGCCCGCCAGCAGTTCGGCTATCCGGTCGGGCTGCCGCCTGCGGAAGTCGAGCGAGACGGGGTGGCCGAAGGGCCGTGCCAGGTGCAGCGGCTCGTCGCCGGCCTGGAAGGCGACGAGCAGATGGCCGCCCGGGGCGAGCTTCCGGTGGAGCGCGGCGAACAGCTCCGGGAGCCGCTCCAGGGGTGTGTGGATGATCGAGTACCAGGCGACGATGCCGCCGAGGGAGCCGTCCGGCAGGTCCAGGTCGAGCATCGAGCCGACGTCGAAGCGCAGGCCGGGGTACTCCCGCCGGGCGAGGACCACCATCTCGGGGGACAGGTCGACGCCGGAGACGGGCAGGCCCAGGGCGTCGAGGTGCGCGGTGACCCAGCCGGGACCGCAGCCGAGGTCGGCGACGGGCCCGGCGTCCTCGGCCCGCACGGTCGCGGCGAATGCGGCGAGCACGGCCAGGTCCCAGTGCCTGGTGGCCATGGCGTCGCGGAAGTGCTCGGCGTAGTCGGCGGCGATGGTGTCGTAGAAGGTGCGGGTGTCGGTCAGGAACTCCGGTTCTTCGATCATGGCCGGGCACCCTACTCCGCGGGGTGCGGGCGGGGTGCCGCGGCTCGGTGGGTCAGGTCAGCGGGTGCGAGGTCCGGCCCGACGCCTCGTCGATCTCGTCGTGTGCCTTCGTCAGCAGCTTCATCGCCAGTTCGTTGAGCGCTCTGGCTCCCGCGACCTCTTCGCCGACCCTCGGCTGGTTGGTGTCGGCGGGGTGGCGGCTGGCGTACCCGTGCGCGCGGACCTCGGTCCCGTCGGGGAGCCGTACGAGCGCGGCGGCGCGGGTGCGGTGGGTGTCCTCCTCGAATTCCAGCTCTACATGCCATCCGACAGCGGTCTGCAACATCGCGATCACCTCCGAAACCGCTGTTACCAGAGTGCGCCCGGCGGCGGACCGGCGCACGGTGTGCCCAGGTGGAGGTGGAGGTGGCCGTGCGGCCGGGAGCAAAAGAGGGTGGCGACGGCGGGGCCGGCCGGGCCGCGGGCGACGGTCCGCGGTGCGAGGCCGGCGGCGTCCCGGCCGTCCGGCGGGGTGGCGGGGCCGGCCGGTGTCTCCGGTACGAGCCATGCCTCGCGCCGCAGGGCGGGTCCGGTGGTGCCGGCGCTGCCGTGTGCGGTGACGGCGACCTTGAGTCCCCAGGTGCCGTCGGGCAGCGGACGGCCGTCGGCCGCGGTCGCCGGGTCGACCTCGGCCCGCCAGTGCTCGCCCTCGCAGCGGGCCGGTAGGCGGTAGTGGCCGCCGCTGCCGTGCAGCAGGATCTCGACGGCGCCGCCGCCGAGGTGGGGCAGGGCGGCGGTGCCGCGCAGCCGGACCGCGCCGCCGCTCCACCGCCAGCCGGTCAGCCGCTGGCGCAGCACCATGCGGTCGGTGAGGTCGTAGCAGGTGTCGGGCAGGGCCCGGTCGGGGTCGCGGAAGTAGGGGTAGCGGGCGAAGACCCGTCCGTCGGTGTCGATGTGCGGCGGCTGCGGCGGGGCGGTGGTGTCGGCGCGGACGACGGCGGTCAGTTCGTCGTCGAGTGCGCCGCGCAGGCAGTGGGCGCGCAGGCGGAGGCCGGGCGGCAGGGCGGCCAGGACCCGGTCGGTGAGGTAGCGGTCGACGAGGGGGCGGGCGGCGGCGGCCATGGCGCGGCGGCCGGCCGGGTCGCGGGCGAGGTAGGGGGCCGCGAAGGGCATGAGGATCTCGCCGTGGAAGTGGCGGACCATCAGGGTGTCGCGGTCCGGGCCGGGCGGGACTTCGGCGGCGACGCCGGCGAGGACGCCGCCGATGTAGTCGAGGTACTCGCACCAGTCGGTGTCCTGGCGGCTGGCGTTGCTGTCGTCGGGCCGGCCGTGGAGGTAGTAGCAGTCGTAGTCGGCGACGACGGAGACGGTGCGGGCGCGCAGCAGGGCGGTGATCCCGAAGGGGAGGTCCTCGGCCAGGAGGCGGCCTTCGGTGAAGCGCAGCCGGTGGTGTTCGACGAAGGAGCGGCGAAAGAGCTTGTAGGCGGCCAGGGTCCAGTAGACCGGGGAGTCGAAGGGGGTGACGGCGGCGGCGGTGGTGCGCAGGTCGACGGGGGCGGCCCGGCCGTCGGCGCCGACGATGCGGCCGTAGACGATGTCGGAGTCGTGGGTCTGGGCCATGCGGGTGAGCCGGGCCAGTGCCTCGGTGCCGAGGTGGTCGTCGGAGTCGAGGAAGAAGAGGTAGTCGCCGGTGGCGCGGGCGAGGCCGACGTTGCGGGGGCGGCCGGCGCCGCCGGAGGCCGGCTGGTGGACGACCGTCAGGTTGGGGTGGTGGCGGGCGCGTTCGGCGAGGTACTGGGCGCTGCCGTCGGTGGAGCCGTCGTCGACCGCGATCACCTGGATGCGGCGGGGGTCGAGGGTCTGGGCGAAGACCGAGCCGAGGCTGCGGTCGAGGTAGGGCCGGGTGTTGTGCACCGGTATGACCACGGAGACGGTGGGCGGCCCGGCGGTGGCCGCGGCCGCGGTGTCGTCGGATGCCGGCATGGCGCCCTTTCGTCGGTCGGTGTCGTCGCGGTCGGCCGGGGTCCGGCCCGGCGTGTTCGCGTCGTGTGGTCCCGTACCGCCTCGCATGCGGGGGCAATCCCCCGAAAGCCCCGCGTCCCAACGGAGCGAAACGGACTATTAAGACATATAACGTTGAGTGAATGTTCGCCGAGTGTGGAGGAGTGCCGGTGGCTCCGACGCCCGCCACCCCGCAACAGGCCCTCCGGCCCCGGGAGGTCGCCCGGCCCCTTCCCCCGAGTGGACACCCGGACCCGGTGCGCGGGGCCCTGGGCCGGCTGGCCGCGCCGGGGCTCGCGGCGGTGCTGTCCATGGGGGCGTACTGCCTGGCGCTGGCCCTCTACGGCAGCTACCCCTTCGGGCCGCGCTCCCGGGCCGTCAACGACCTGGGCAACCAGTTCGTGCCCTTCCACGCCCGGCTGTGGGACCTGCTGCACGGCCACACCACCGGGGACCTGTTCTTCAACTGGAGCAGCGGCTACGGCGTCCCGTTCCTCGCGGACTTCTTCACGTATCTGATGAACCCGTTCTCCTGGCTGGTCGGGCTCTTCCCCCGCGAGCTGACCGATCTGCCGGTCTTCCTGGTCACGCTGCTGAGCATCGGCCTGGCCGCCGCCTTGATGACCGTCTTCCTGGGGCGGCTGCACCCGGGCCCCGGAGTGCTGCGGGCGCTGGTGTCGGTGGGGTACGGGCTGTGCGCCTGGGTGCTGAACGACGGGTTCGCCGATCCGATGTGGATGTGGGGGCTGGTCGCGCTGCCGATGACCGGGATCGCGGCGGAGTGGTGCCTGCGCCGGACCCGCTGGGCGGCCGGCACCGGGCTGGTCGCGCTGGCCTGGGCGGGGAACTTCTACACGGCGGCGATGGCGACCCTGGCGACGGCCCTGGTGTTCGGGCTGCGGCTGCTGACGGCGCCGGGGACGGCCGCGGCCGACCGGCTGCGGGCGCTGGCCCGGGCGGTGTCCATGGCGGCATGCGGCATCCTGCTCGCGGCGCCGGTGCTGACCGTCTCGCTGGAGGCCAGCCGGGCCGCCCAGCCGGCGCCCGAGGCCCGCTACGGCGACCGGCCGGCCCCGCTCTACCAGTTGGCGCAGCTGCTGCCCGGCGGCCACGGCGGGGCGCCGGCGCCCAATGTCTCCATCGGGGTGGCGGGGCTGCTGCTGCTCGCCGCGTTCCCGTTCGTGCGCGGGGTGCCGGCGCGGGTGCGGATCGGCTGGTACGCCCTGGCGGCGGGCGTGGGCGCCTCGTTCGTCTGGGAGCCGGCGATCCTGCTGTGGCACGGCTTCGCGCTGCCCAACGGCAGTCCCTACCGGGCCGCCTTCGTGCTCAGCGGCATCCTGGTGATGATCTCCTGGCTCGCGCTCGCGCACCGCCCGCGGATCGGCGAACTGGCCGCGGGCGGGGCGCTGGTCGCGCTGCTGGCGTGGCTGAGCCGCGACCAGGGGGCGGCCGGCACCGCGACCTGGATCCTGGTGGCCGGCGGGGGCGGTGCGATCCTCCTGGGGCTGGGCGCGCTCGCGGCGCTGCGCGCGCCCGGTGCGCGCCGGGCCGCCACCGCCGCGCTGACCGCCGCCGTCCTGCTCACCTCGGCGTACACGGCCTTCTCGGTGACGGCGGTACGGGACAAGATCGCGTGGTTCCGGCCCAAGCCCACGCTGGACCCGGTGTCGCTGGCGGCCCGGGACGTACTGGCTGCGCGCGGCGACTGGCCGCGCGGGCGCACCGACCCCGGCCCGCACGAGTTCGCCAACAACGATCCACTGCTGATCGGCGGCGAGGGCGGCTCGTACTACAGCAGCTATGTGCCCGCGGCCACCGCCCGCGCGCTGCGCGACCTGGGCGCGGGCTGGTACATGAGGGGCCGTCACACGCTGAGCTTCGAGGACCCGGTGGGGCAGGCGATCATGGGTGTGGGCAGCTATCTGTCGCCGGGCCCGGACCGCCGCCGGCCGTTCGTGGCGCACCGCGCACGGCCCTGGGCCCCGCTGCTGACCGTCCGCGACCGGCTGCCGGGTCCGCTCACCGGCGAGCGGGGTGTCTTCGCCCGCCAGGAGCGGATGCTGGGCGCCCGGGTCTACGAGGTGCCGGACCTGGCGCCCGCCGCGGGCCCGGCCCCGGCGCCCGCCCCCGGCGGCTGGCTGCTGCCGGACGCGGCGGACCACGGGGGCGCGGGCACCGCCTTCCGGGCCCGGTGCGCCCCGGGCGGCACCGTCGTATGGTCCGCGCCGTGGTTCTTCGGGCAGGTCGACGGGCTGGGCCGGCACACCAAGGGCATCGGCGCCCGGGACCGCACCGCCAATCCGGTGCGGACGCTGGGCCGGGTGCCCGCCGACGGCACGGTCGTGGTGCGCTTCACCGGCCGGGGCCGCCAGCTGGTGCCCGAGCACGCCCTGGGGTGCCTGTCGCGGGCCCGGCTCGCGGCGGCGGTGCGCGCCCTGCGGGGGCCGCGCGAACTGACGGCCGGCGGGCACGCCCTGACGGCCTTGCTGCCCCGGGGCAGCAAGGGGCACGCGGTGCTGGCGGTGCCGGCCGTCGCGGGGTGGGGCTGCTCGGTGGACGGCGGGCCGCTGGGGGCCCCGTCGTCGTTCGGCGGGCTGCTGGCCGTCCCGCTGGGCTCCGGGGCCCGGCGGCTGACGTGCGCGTACGAACCGCCGGGCCTGAAGCCGGGGCTGGCGGCGAGCGGCGCGGCCGCGCTGGCGCTGGCCATGGTCGCGCTCGGGGGACGTCTACGGAGCCGCCCACGGCTTCACTCCCACCAGGAGGTTGGCCGATGAGGCTGTCCGTCGTCGTCCCCTGCTACAACGAGGAGGCCGTGCTCGGCCGCTTCGACGCCGCGATCCGCGCGGTCCTGGAGCGCCTCGCCGTCCCCTACGAACTGGTCTACGTCGACGACGGCAGCACCGACGGCACCCTGGCCCGACTCCGCGGCCTCGCCCAGCAGCACCGCGGCACCACCCGCTACCTGTCCTTCAGCCGCAACTTCGGCAAGGAGCCCGCGATACTGGCCGGCCTGCGGGCCGCCACCGGCGACGCGGTGATCATCATGGACGCGGATCTGCAGCATCCGCCACCGCTCGTGGAGAAGATGCTCGACCTCTACCAGCTCGGCCACGACCAGGTCGTCGCCCGGCGCAGCCGGGACGGCGACCGGCGGCTGCGGACCGCGCTCAGCCGGCTGTACTACCGTGCCGTCAACAACTGGGTCGAGGTCGAACTCGCCGACGGCGTGGGCGACTTCCGGCTGCTGTCCCGCAAGGCCGTGGACGCGCTGCTGTCGCTGCCGGAGTACAACCGCTTCTCCAAGGGCCTGTTCTCCTGGATCGGCTTCGACACCATCACCTTCGACTACCGCAACGCCGCCCGGGAGGCCGGCGAGACGAAGTGGCGCCTGGGGTCGCTGGTCAACTACGGCATCGACGGCATGTTGTCGTTCAACTGCCGCCCGCTGCGGGCGGCCATCTACGCCGGGCTGGGCCTGGCCTCGCTCGCCGCGCTCTACACCCTGTGGGTCATCGGCGCGGCCGTCGCCGGCGGGGTCACCGCCCCGGGGTATGTGACGCTGGTGGCGATCATCGTGGGGCTGGGCGGGCTGCAGATGGTGATGCTGGGGCTGATCGGCGAGTACATCGGGCGGATCTACTACGAGGCCAAGCGGCGGCCGCACTTCCTGGTCAAGGAGAGCAACAGCGCCGCCCCGGCGCCCGAGCCGGCCGGCGCCGCCACCGCCGGCTCGCAGAGCGGCTGATGCCCGCCGGGGAGCGGGCCGCCGTCGGCTGGGGCCAGATGGTGCGCTTCACGGCCGTCGGCGGGGTCAACACGGCGACGTTCTACGCCTGCTATCTGGTGCTGCACCGCCTGCTGCCGTACTTCGCGGCCTACACCGCGAGCTTCGCGCTGAGCATGGTCTGCTCGTTCTTCCTCAACGCCCGCTTCACCTACCGCACCCGTCCGACGTGGCGGAAGTTCCTGCTGTTCCCGCTGACGCAGGCCACCAACTACGGGGTGCAGAGCGCGGGGCTGGTGGCACTGGTGAGCTGGCTGGGGGTGAGCACGACGGTGGCGCCGCTGGCGGCGGCCGGCTGTGCGCTGCCCTTCACCTACCTGCTCTCCCGGCGCATCCTGCTGCGCCCGCCGGCCCGGGCCGGCTCCTAGGGGGTGCCCCTCCGGTCTCCGTGGGCCCGCCAGGGCCCGAACGGCGCGCTCTGCCCGGCGGCGGTCTGGCGGGTCGCATACAGCCGGCCGTCGTTGCCCAGGACGACGACCACCGCGCGTCCGGCGGCGTCCTGGGCGGCCCCGGCGGCCGCCGAGTGCGCCACCCGGCCGCGCTGCCAGGGCTCGGGCGCGTCCCGGGCCATCGCCGTCCGCAGCTCGCCGTCGTCGTCGCGGGCCGCGAGCACCATCCGGTCGCCGCCGCCGACCGGCGCCGCCGCCACCCGCCCGTAGCCGCCGACCGCCTCGCACTGCGCCGACACCCGCCATCCGCCGATGGTCCGCTGCCGTTCGGCGATCAGCACCTGCGCGGTGTCCGCGCGGCGGTAGGCGAGCCGGACCACGCCGCCGGCCAGCGGTACGGCGCTGACGGGGCCGGCCGGCCCGGGCAGTCCGGTGGCCGCGGCGGGCCGGGGCGTCTGCCCGGCCCGCTTCGACACCCAGTGCTGCACGGTCCGGGCGCTCGGCGCGACCAGGTGGATCAGCCCGTCGGAGTCCACGCACGCGTCGATGTCGTCGACGATCCCCGGGGACGCCTGGAGCGCGCTGACCGGGCCTTCCAGCCGCTCCCAGGGCGAGAAGGGCCCCGGGAGCGGCGCGGCGCGGTGGGCGATGTTGCCGTCCCAGGTCCGTACGAAGACGTGCACCGCGCCGTCCGGGGTGGCCACCGCCGCCGGGAAGCCGATCTCCAGCGACCGGACCGGGTCCGGGTCCGGGGAGCCCAGCGGCTCCCAGCGCCCGAAGGCGGGCCCGCCGTCCGCCGCGGTGCCGCGCTGCACCGCCGTCACCACCTCACGGCTGTGCTCGGTGTGAGGGCCCGGCAGCAGGGTGCGGGAGGCGAACAGCTGCAGCGCGCCGTCGGACCGGCGCACCGTGTGGATCTGCCCCTGCAGCAGCTCCCCGCCGGCCGGCAGCGGCGGGCCGAAGCGGCCGCTGCCCGGCCGGGTCTCGGCCCAGCGGTACGCCGCGCCGCCCAGCACCGCGAAGGCGGTGAGCCGGCCGTCGTGGGCGGCGTGGAGCCAGGCGTTGGAGCCGGGGGCGCGCAGCCGGGTGGAGCGGGTCCAGTTGCGGGCGGTGCCGCTGAGCGCCGAGCCGCCCACCTTGCGGTCGCCGCAGCCGGCCGGGTCGCCGCAGCGGCGGCGGTCGGCCCAGCCGTACACGGACAGCACCCGGGCCTTGCGGCGGGCGGTGGCGGCGTCGACGTCGTGGGGCAGCGCGCCGGCCTCGTAGCCGAGGTAGTTCTCCACGATGGCCGGGCGGTGCGGTGCGCCGCCCCGGTGGGCGGCCAGCGCGGCCTGCGCGAAGTAGGCGGAGGCGATGTGGTCCTGGTGGTCGTAGTAGCGCGGGCCGGCCAGCCGGGGGTCGCGGTCCTCGGTGGCCGGCGGGCGCTTCGGGGAGTGCGCCGCGTTCGGGTCCAGGGTCCGTACGACGGTGGGCCGGACCCGGTCGAGCACCGCTGCCAGGGTCTGGACGACCTGGTCACGGGTGTAGTGGAACTGCCGCGCCACGGGGGTGCCGGCGGGCCGCAGCGTGGGCAGGGTGCGGGCGGCGCCCAGCCACAGGCCGCGCAGGCTCGTGGTGCGGGCCTGCCATACGGCCCGGGCCTCCACCAGCTGGAGGAAGACCAGCCGGTGGTGCGGGGCGCCCTGCAGGGTGTGGACCTCCACCTGGAAGCCGGGCAGCAGCGACACCGCGGCGACCTCCCACGGCGCGGCGGGGTTGCCGGTGGCCATCGCGGCGTGCGCGGCGCGCAGCCCGTTGGTGCGGGCCCGGGCGAAGGCGGCCCGGTCCTCGGGGACGCTGCCGGGGTGGAGGGCGGCCGGGCTGACGTTGCGTCCGTCGGCCTCGCCGCCGGTGAGGCAGACCGTCACCGAGCGCGCCCCGCAGCGCAGGGACTGCTCCAGATCGGGGTTCATGAAGAACAGTCCGTCGTCGGCGTGCGCGATGACCTGGACGAAGCACTGGTCCGCGGGGTCCACCAGCATCCGTCCGGGGCGGGCCGGGGCGGACGGGTGGCGGTCCGTCAGGCGCCAGGAGCGCAGGGCCGTTCCCGCGGCCGCGGCGAGCGCTCCGCCGCCGGCGGCCTGGAGCAGCCGGCGGCGGGCGATGCGGGACGGGGGCGCGGATGACACTCCCTCAGTATTCGGTCGGGCCGGCGATCCCGCTCGCCCGAAAGTTCACTACTTGACCACTTACGTGATGAGCACCACAGAACTTTCAGGTTACGAACAACAACCTTTTTGGGTTAACGCGGGTCAGAAGGCTGACAATGCAAGGGACCCCTTTGGGGCTTTTTTGCGTTCTGTACTCAGCTCGCCACGAGGAGTAAGCACCGCATGTCCGAGACAGACCTCGACGCCGTACCCCGTTTCAGCATCATCGTCCCCGTATTCAGAGTGCAGGGCTTCCTGCGCGAGTGCATGGACTCGGTGCTGACGCAGGACCACACGGACTTCGAGCTGATCGCCGTCGACGACTGCTCGCCCGACCGCAGCGGCGCCATCCTGGACGAATACGCCGCCCGCGACGACCGCGTCCAGGTCCTGCACCTGCCGGAGAACGTCGGCCTGGGCCTGGCCCGCAACGCCGGCCTGGAGAAGGTCCGCGGCGACTACATCCTCTTCCTCGACAGCGACGACACCCTCGTGCCCGGCGCGCTCAGCGCGCTGGCCCAGCGGCTGGACGCCACCGACGACCCCGAGATCCTGATCTTCGACTACGCGCGGACCTACTGGGACGGCTCCGCCCGCCGCAACGCGCTCGCCGAGCTGCTCGACGAGTCCGGCGCGCCGGTCTTCTCGCTCGCCGAGCGCCCCGAGATCCTCGATCTGCTCCAGATCGTCTGGAACAAGGCATACCGCCGCGACTTCGTCGAGGAGCACGGCTTCGAGTTCCCGGTGGGCTACTACGAGGACGCCCCCTGGACGTTCTGCACGCTGATCACCGCCGCGCGGATCGCCGTCCTGGACCGGGTCTGCCTGCACTACCGCCAGCGCCGCCAGGGCGGCAACATCCTGCGCACCACCAGCCGCAAGCACTTCGACGTCTTCGACCAGTACGCGCGGGTCTTCGCCTACCTCGACGCGCACCCCGAACTGTCGCGCTGGCGCCCGCACATGTTCCGCAAGATGATCGACCACTACCTGACCGTGCTGGACAAGCCCGGCCGGCTGCCGCACAACGCCCAGGCCGAGTTCTTCCACCGCGCCGCCCGCGACTACCGCATGCGGGTCCCGGCCGGCTTCGTCCGCCCCACCGGCATGGCCGGCGGCAAGTACGCGCTGCTCGCCAAGGACGCCTACCCCGCGCTGGCCGGCCTCAAGGTCGCCGGCAAGGTGCAGCGCACGGTGCGCAAGCACGCGGGCAAGAAGGTCAAGCAGGCCAAGAAGAAGGCCATGGACCTGCGCTACCAGGCCCTGCTGCGCCAGCCCCTGGACGACAGGCTCGCGGTCTACTCCGCGTACTGGAACCGCCTGCCGTCCTGCAACCCGCTGGCGATCTACGAGAAGGCCAAGGAGCTGGCCCCCGACGTCCACGGCGTCTGGGTCGTCAAGGCGCACCTGGCCGACCAGGTCCCCGAGGGCGTCGACCACGTGGTGCTGAACTCGCCGCGCTACTGGGAGGTCATGGCCCGCGCCAAGTACTTCGTCAACAACGTCAACTTCGCCGACGGCGTGGTCAAGCGCGAGGGCCAGGTCCATCTGCAGACCCACCACGGCACGCCCCTGAAGTCGATGGGCGTCGACCAGAAGCGCTACCCGGCCGCCGCCAAGGGCATGAGCTTCCGCAAGCTGCTGGCCCGCGCCGACCGCTGGGACTACTCGGTCTCCTCCAACCAGCACACCACCGAGCAGTGGGAGCGCGTCTACCCCTGCAACTTCGAGTCGGTGGACGCCGGCTACCCCCGCAACGACGTCTACTACCGCGCCGGCGCGCAGGACGTCCTGGACATCCGCGAGCGCCTGGGCATCGCCCCCGGCAAGACGGCCGTCCTCTACGCGCCGACCATGCGCGACTACCAGGTCGGCTATGTGCCCCGGCTCGACCTGGAGAAGATCTCCCGCGAGCTGGGCGAGGACTTCGTCCTGCTGGTGCGCACCCACTACTTCTACGACCAGAACGCGGGCCTGCAGGAGCTGCAGGAGCGCGGCGCGCTGATCGACGTCTCCGGCCACCCGGTCGTCGAGGAGCTGTGCCTGGCCGCGGACGCGCTGGTCACCGACTACTCGTCGATCATGTTCGACTACGCCAACCTCGACCGGCCGATCATCAACTACACCGACGACTGGGACACCTACGTCCGCTCCCGCGGCGTCACCTTCGACCTGCTCTCCGGCAAGCCGGGCGACACCCCCGGCGTGCTCGCCACCACCGAGGACGAGCTGATCGAGGCGTTCCGCAGCGGCCGCTGGGACGACCAGCGGGCCACCGAGCTGCGCGCCGCGTTCCGCGCGCGGTTCTGCCAGTGGGACGACGGAAACGCCGCCGAGCGCGTGGTGCGCCGGGTCCTCCTCGGCCAGGAGACGCTCCCCGAGCCGCTGCCGCAGGACGAGCGCACCGTCGCCCCGTCCCCGCGCGCCGCGGCCGCGGCGGCCGGCCTGGTCAAGCTGCCGTCCCCGCGCACCGCGGCGGACGACGGCGTGACGGCCCCCGGCGGCCCGGACGTCGAGATGGCGGGCTGAGACCACCGGCCCTGCGCGCACGGACGCCGCAGGCCGACGCACAGACGCCCGCACGCACCACTGCCCCGGCCGGCTCTCCCGGCTGGGGCAGCGGTGCGTTGAGGGCTTCGCGCGGGGGCGTGTCCACGGGGGCGTGTCACGCGGGCGCCTCACGGGAGTACCCGCCCTGCCCCTCCTCGGCGCGGCCCCGCCGGGTTCGTGCCGCGAGCCACACCGTTCCCACCGCAGACCAAGGCCCCCGCCACGGCCCACGGGAACTACCGCCTGCGGCCCACGGGAATACCCGCCCCGCCCTCCTCGTTGTGGCCCCGCAGGGGGCCCTCGCACCCCCTACGGGATGCGTTCGCCCCCGCCCTAGGGGCCCCGCCCTACGGGAGCCCTCAGGGGCGCACCCGGCCGCCGCTCACTCCGCCCCGAGCGCCGCCACCACCGAGCCCGACAGCGCGTCGAGGTAGCCCTTGGGCAGCGCGTCGCGGACGACCAGCAGCCGCCAGTACAGCGGCCCGGTCAGCAGGTCCAGCGCGAGGTGGGCATCGACGTCCCGCGGCAGCTCGCCGCGCTCCACCGCCCGTGCCACCACCGCGGCCGCCACGCCCTCCTGGCTCTCGTGCAGCGCCGTCTTCAGCGCCTGCGCCAGCTCCGGGCTGCGGGCCGCCTCCGCCAGCAGGTCCGGGATGATCTGCGAGGCCATCGGGTGTTTCAGCGCCCGGGCCGCGACCTCCAGCAGCATCCGTACGTCCCCGCGCAGCGAACCGGTGTCGGGCGCCGGCAGCCCGGCGGCGGCCACCGCGGAGACCACGTCCAGCACCAGGTGCAGCTTGGAGCGCCACCGCCGGTAGACGGCGGTCTTGCCGACGCCCGCCCGCCGCGCGATGCCCTCGATCGACATCCGGGCGAAGCCCACCGCGGCCAGCTCCTCGAAGACCGCGGCGCGGATCGCCTCGGTCTTGTCCTCGCGCAGTACGGCGGCGCCCGCCGGGGCCCGGCGCGCCGCGGACCCGCTCCCGCTGCCTTCTTTTGCCATGCCATGAGCTTAGCGTCACGACGCTACGGTTGCGTTTCGACGTGAGCTCCCTTTAGTGTCGGCGTCGCGACGATACGGACCCGTTCCGTCGCTGGACCCGTTCTGCGGCCCCCGTACGCAAGCGAAAGCGGCCCTCATGCCCCAGACCCTCGCTCCCCCGGCCCCGGCGCCCGCCCGGGTGCCGGGAGCCGGCGCAGCCTCCGATCCCGAGCTGCGCGCACTGGCCGAACGCCACGGCCTGACGGTGAGCGGCGCCCGTCCCCCGCTGGCCGAGTACACCCGGCAGCTGTGGCACCGGCGGCACTTCATCGCCTCGTTCGCCAGCGCCAAGCTGACGGCGCAGTACACCACCGCCAAGCTCGGCCAGCTCTGGCAGGTGATGACGCCGCTGCTCAACGCCGGCGTCTACTTCCTGATCTTCGGTGTGCTGCTCGGCACGAGGAACCACGTCCCCGACTACGTCCCGTTCCTGGTGACCGGCGTCTTCGTCTTCACCTTCACGCAGAACTCGGTGATGGCCGGTACGCGGGCGATCTCGGGCAACCTCGGTCTGGTGCGGGCGCTGCACTTCCCGCGCGCCTGTCTGCCGATCTCGTTCTGCCT
>NZ_JBVHQM010000026.1:0-126937 GCF_055567415.1 Streptomyces sp. NPDC026575 | reverse complement strand
TCTTGGGGATGGAGTTCTCGACGTGCTGCTGGTGCTCGTCGGTGGGGCCTTCGAGGCCGCCGGGGCGTTCGCGGTTGCGGGTCTCGGAAGCGGGCAGGTGCTCCTGGGACGGGTCGTGCGCCGGGCCGTCGTTCCGCGCGTGGTCCTGCTCGTCGGTGCGGTGGGAGTCGTCGTTCCGGCCGGTGGTGTCGTCCCGGTCGGTGGTGTCGTTCCGGCCGGTGTGGTCGTCCCGGTCGGGCCCGTCGTGCCCCTCGGGGCGGTCGGTGGTGCCCGGGCGGTTCGTGGTGTCGGGGCGGTCCGTGCCGTTGGGGCGGTCGTCCGTCCGCGGCGGGGTCCGCGGCGCGGTCTGTGCGCTCTGCTGCTGCGGGTCCTGGGTGCGCGGGTCCTGCGTGCGCGGGTCGGGACGGCCGGGGGCTGCTTCCGGCCGGCGCGGGTCGGGGCGCGTGGTGTCGGGGCGTGCGTGGTCCGGGCGGGGAGGGGCCCCGGCAGGGCGCTGCCCGGGCGAGCCGGGGCGACCGCCGGACGGGGACTGCGAGCCGTCCGGGCGGCGGGGGCCATCGAGGCGCGGGTCGTACGCCGGGCGGTCCGGGCGCCGCTGCTGTGTGATGTCGTGGACGGCCTGGGAACCGTCGGGGCGACGGTTGCCCGGCGCGGACGGACCGCCGCTGCCGGGCGTACCACCGCGCGGGGGGCCGGCGTTGGGCGTCGCCGGACCGCCCTGCGCGGGCACGGCGGTGGGCATGCCCATCATCGGTCCGGCGGTCTGCGGGCTGCCCTGGGGCGAGTGCTGGGGCGAGTGCTGGGGCGTGGACGGGGTGCTGCTGCTCGGGTCCGCCGTGTGCTGGGGCGGCGGGGGCGCGGTGAGGGTGTCCGCGGACTGGGTGGTGACGGTGGTGTCGTCGTCGGCCGCGTGCGGCATCGGGTCGCCGGGCGAGGGGTCGCGCTGGCCGACCGGCGGGGCGGAGGAGCCGTGCTGCACCGGGGCGCCCTGGGACGGCACGCTCATGTGCGGGGTGGCGGGACGCCCGCCGCCCGCTCCGTTGGAGGAGTCGTCCCTCTGGGAGGAGCCGTTGCCGTGCCCGCTGCCGTCACCGTAGGACGAACTGTCGGTGTTGCCGGGCGGGTTGCCGGCCACGGGGCCGGGCGTGGACGGCGACTGGTGCGAGGACTGGTCGCCGTCCGGCTGGGGACCGGCGTCGGGCGCGGGGGAGTGGTGCTGCCCGGGCGCGGGCTGGCTCGGCGAGGACTGCGGGTCCGGGGTCGGGCCTGAGTCGTGGGCGGGGCCGGGGGACGGCGTCGACCCGGAGTCGTGCGTCGGGGCGGCGTCCGGGTGCGCGGACGGGCCGGAGGACGGCGTCGGACCCACGTCGTGCGACGGGCCGGAGGACGGCGTCGAGCCCGCGTCGTGGGACGGTCCCGCGTCGTGGGACGGCCCGGTCGCCGCGGAGTCGGCGTGCGGGCGGCCGGAGTCCGAGGTGTTGTCGGGAGTGGGCTGGGTGCTCACCGGGTCCGGGCGGGCGGAGTCCGGGGTGCTGTCCGGGGGCGGGTCGGTGCTCACGGCGTCGGGGCGGGCCGAGTCCGGGGTGTGGTCCGGGGCCGGTTGGGTGCTCGCCGAGTCCGGGCGGGCGCCGCCCGAGTCCGGGGTGGGGCCCGCGTCCGGAGCGTGCCCGGAGTCGGGGGCCGCGGAGCCGTACGGGTTGTGGTTGTTGCCGCCCGTGTAGCCCTCGTCGAAGGCGGTGCGCTGGTCCGGGGGCGGAAGCGGCTGCGCCTGGGGGGTGGTGCGGTTGCCGTCCGGGCCGGGAGCCGAGCCGCCGGAGGGGGCGTGGCCGTTGCCGTTGCCGCTGTCCGGGCCGGGGCCGCTGTCGGGGCCGGGTCCGCTGGACGGGCTGTTGTCGCTCATCGGGCGGGGCGCGTGGGACGGGCCGGAGGAGTTGCCGCCGCTGTCCGAGCCGCTTCCGGAACCGGTCGAGTCACCGGACCCTGATTCGGACCCGGACCCCGACCCTGATCCGGACGAACCGCTGCCGGAGCCGGGCCCGGACCCCGACCCCGAGGAGCCGCTCCCGCTCCCGCTCCCGCTACCGCTCCCGTTTCCGCTCTCGCTGCCGGAACCGGACGTGCTCTCGCTCCCCGAGCCTGCGCTCTCGTGCGAACCGCCGCTGTCGCCGCTGTCGCCGCCGTCCTCGCCGCCGCCGCGGCCCGCGGCGTGATCCAGTCCGCTGCGGGCGTGTTGGCCCGCCCTGGACCCCGCGCCGTCGCGCAGCGCTTCGGTGAAGGTCTGGCCGGAGTTCTTGGCCGCCTCGATCCCCGCATCCGCGCCCGCCTTCGCGCTGCGGCCGACGTCGAAGCCCTGCTGGGCCCCGAAGTTCATGTTCATGCCCTGGGCGATGGCGTCCGAGGCCATGGCCTCCAGTGCGGAGACGGCGGGCTCCTTGAGGGTCTCCATGATCGCCTCAACGAGCGCTTCCCGCGCCTCCTTGAGGATGCGCCGCACGATGAGGCGGGTGGCTTGCGTGGCACCCGCCGCGCCGATTTCCGACAGGCCGAAGGTGAAGGGTGCGGCCGCCTGGGCAGCGATGATCTCCGCGGCGAGGATCGCCAACTGGGCGATCACCGCGACCTTCATCCCGATGATGACCCCCGAACCGGCGTCCATTCCGATGGCGATGAGCTCGGAGGCGGTGCGGGCGTCGTCGAGGTAACCGGAGCCGTTGCCGGAGAACTTCTCCCAGGTCTTGTCGAAGCCGTCGATGCTGTCGCCGGAGTTGGCGGAGAGTACGTTGCCGGCGGCGGAGACGCCCTCGGACTGTAACTGCTCGACCGCGCGCGCGAAGTCCCGCCATTTGTCGGCGGACTCCTGCATCTTGTCCTCGTCGCCGGTCGGCCAGTCGAAGCCGAGCATCTCAAGGACCCATTCGAGCCAGTCCGGCAGCATGAGCGACATGGCGGGATCCCCCCGTTAGGACGGCATGGCGGTGGCAGGCGCACTGAGCAGCGGTCGGTGCGTCAGACGTTGGGTGATTTGAGGGCGGAGATCCGCTGGCCCTCCGCCTCGGCGTTGGCGACGTGCTGCTTCATCATGGAGTCGTTGAAGTCCTCGTTGGCCTGGTGGTTGTCGGCCATCGTGTTCAGGGCGCCGCCGATCTCCTGGAGCTTGGCGGCCAGGTGCCCCATCGACTCGTACATGCCGTCGCGCAGGCCCTCGTAGACCACTCCGAACTTCTCGCCGATCTCGTCGTCCCCCCAGGGCGGGGTGTCCTGGCCCTCCAGGCCGGTGAGCGCGTTCTTGAGCTTCTCGACCTCGGACTGGTAGCGCCGGCCGATGCCGGTGAAGTCCTTGCCGCCGGACTTCAGTGACGGAATGTCTGCCTGCAAGCCATCTCCGGCCATGGGGCACCCCGTTCCGCGTGGTTGTCTTGGGTGGCGACATGTGCTTTGGCGAGTCTAGACGCGAAGGGCGGTATCTCCTCAAGGCGTGGACTGTCACAACGCTGTCACCGACGCGGATACGGGGTTCGGGTGAGGGATGGCGTACTCCCTTGCGTCACAGCTACTGTGACGGTCCGTCAGGCCGCAGTGAGGAGCCCCCCTGGTCCGCCGGGGAGGGTTCCCGCCCTCACCTCCGCGCGGGGTCCCGGTCCAGGGAGCGCAGGGCGAACCACAGCTCCATACGGACGTCGGCGTCGTCCAGGTCCGCGTCCAGGAGCGTGCCGATGCGGGCGATGCGCTGGCGGACGGTGTTGCGGTGGATGCCCAGCGCGGTCGCCGTACGGTCCCAACTCCCGTGAAGTGAAATCCAGTGGTGCAAGGTGTCGAGGAGGGGCGGGGAGTCGGACAGGGGGGCCAGGAGGGCCCGGGCGTGCTGTCGGGCGTCGCCTGGGGCGACGAGGGAGGCGAGGCCGTGCGGGTCCGGGGCGCGGTGCCGGACGAGCGCGGTGCGGCGGGCCAGGGCGCGGCGCAGGGCGATGGCGGCGTGCCGGTCGGCGGCCGGCAGCTCCTCGACCGGTACGGGCTCGCTGACGCCGAGCGTCCAGCCGGGCTGCGCGGCGATCTCGTGGCCGGCGGGGACCAGGGCGCGCAGCGCGCTCGGGGCGGGAACGGCGGTGCCAGGTGTGGGGTGCGGGGTGCCGGGCGCGGTGGCCGCAAGGGCAGGGGCGGTGGGCGCGGTGGCAGGGGTGGTGGCCGCGATGGCAGGGGTGGTGGCCGTGAGGCCGTCGTCGGGGCGCACCCCGTCGGACGCCGGCGCCTCCTCGGCGCCAGGGGCCGGGGCGACCAGCGCGGTGCCGAGCGCGGCCGCCAGTGACGCCGCCGTCTCCGTCGTCTCCCGGCGGCGCTCGGCATGGACGACGGTCCACCGGGGGTGGCCGAGGAGCGGGGCGACATCGGCCGGGCGGGCGCCGAGGAGCAGGTGCACCAGGGCCGCGGAGTGCTCGGCCCCGGCCGGGCCGCGGTCGGCGGTGGGTCCGGTGATCAGCGAGAGCAGTACGGCGGCGACGCCCGCGATGGTGTAGGCGGGCGGATCGTGCGGGTCCGCGGCGACCACGAGGGCCGGCGCCTGCGGGCCGGCGGTGCGCCCCGTCAGGGCGTACGCGGACAGCTGGGTACCGGGCAGCGCGTCGGTGGCCGAGGACGGTCCGCCGGCGCCGACGACCTGCGCGAGCCGGGCGGCCGCGGCGCGTACGGCACCGCCGGGGCGGGGGCCGGCCGCGCCGTGCTCCGTGCCGTCCGGTGCCAGCAGCGCGGTCCAGCCGCGGACATGGCGGGCCAGGGCGCGCAGCACGGCGCCGGCCGGCTCCGGGCGGGCGGCGGCCGTGGCCAGGGCGCGCTGCGCCGCGCTGAGCCGGGTCAGCTCGCGGTGCCGGGCCTCCGTCACGGCCTGCCAGACGGCGCTCTCCACGGCGGTGAACGGCGTGCCCGCCGGGACCTCCACCAGCGGCAGACCGTGCCGGTCGCAGGCCGCCACCAGGGCGGGCGGGACGGTGTCGTGCACCGGCGCGATCCCGAACCCGAGGGCCGCGGCGCCGGCCGCGACCGTACGGGCCGCATAGCCGTCGAGATAGGCGTCCCGCGCCCGGGTGCCCCCGCTCACCTCCGTCAGATGCACCCCCGCCGTCAGCAGCATCTCGCCGCCCAGGAGGTAGGGCACCGGGTCCGCCATCTCCGAGGTGTGCACCCAGTGGATCGCGACGCCCTCGCGGGGACCGGCGATCTGGCGCAGGCCCAGGTCCGTCCGCGCCAGGAGATCCGCCAGCGGGACCGGTGGGGTGGACGGTGGCGTGGCCGGCGGTGTGGACGGCGCGGTGGCCGGCGGAGGCGTCGGGTGCGGGGTGTGCGACATGTGCGAACCATCCACGTCATAGGGCGGCGAGTGGAGGAAACGTACACTTCAGCGTCGTCTTCCCGCCTCCTAGGGTCAACCCCCAGACGCGGCGCCCGCCCGGGACCCCCGCCCGCCGGGCGCCCGTCTCTCCCCCGCAGAGCCCACCCCCCCGGTTCGCACCCCCTCTCCCCTCGGCGCAGTTGGAAGGGATGGCCCATGGCTGTCGACTACGCGGTGATCGTGCTCTACCTGGCCGGAATGCTCGCCATGGGCTGGTGGGGGATGCGGCGTGCCAAATCCAAGAGCGAGTTCCTGGTGGCGGGGCGGCGCCTCGGCCCCGCGATGTACTCGGGAACCATGGCGGCGATCGTGCTCGGCGGCGCCTCCACCATCGGCGGGGTCGGCCTCGGCTACCAGTACGGCCTCTCCGGTGCCTGGATGGTCTTCACCATCGGACTCGGGCTGCTGGCACTGAGCGTCTTCTTCTCGGCCCGGATCGCCCGGCTGAAGGTCTACACGGTCTCCGAGATGCTGGACCTGCGCTACGGCGGCTCCGCCGGGCTGATCTCCGGCATCGTGATGTGGGCGTACACGCTGATGCTGGCGGTCACCTCGACCATCGCCTACGCGACCATCTTCGATGTGCTCTTCGGCCTGGACCGGTCGCTGTCGATCGTCCTCGGCGGGGCGATCGTGGTCGCCTACTCGACGCTCGGCGGCATGTGGTCGATCACCCTCACCGACATGGTCCAGTTCGTCGTCAAGACGATCGGTGTGCTGCTGCTCCTGTTGCCGATCGCCGTCGTCAAGGCGGGCGGCTTCGCCGCGATGAAGGCGCAGCTGCCGGACGACTACTTCGCGCCGCTGGGCATCGGCGGGCAGACGGTCTTCACCTACGTGCTGATCTACTCCTTCGGCATGCTGATCGGGCAGGACATCTGGCAGCGGGTGTTCACCGCGCGCAGCGACAAGGTGGCGCGCCTGGGCGGCACCGCGGCCGGGACGTACTGCCTGGCGTACGCGCTCGCCGGTGCGGTCATCGGCACCGCGGCCAAGGTGCTCCACCCGCATCTGGGCAGCCCGGACGACGCGTTCGCGACGATCGTCAAGGACGCGCTGCCGATGGGCGTGCGCGGGCTGGTGCTGGCCGCGGCGCTGTCCGCGGTGATGTCCACGTCCTCGGGGGCGCTGATCGCCTGTGCCACGGTCGCCCACAACGACATCTGGGCCCGGTTGCGGGGCGCGGTGCGCAAGGGGGCCGCGGGCGAGGAGGCGCACGAGTCGGCGCACGACGAGGTGCGCGGCAACCGGCTGTTCATCCTCGTGATGGGCGTCGCGGTCATCGGCATCGCGATCGGTCTGAACGACGTCGTCGCGGCGCTCACCGTCGCCTACAACCTGCTGGTCGGCGGGCTGCTGGTGCCGATTCTGGGCGGGCTGCTGTGGAAGCGCGGCACGGCGGCGGGCGCGCTCGCCTCGGTCGCGGTGGGCGGCCTGGCCGTCGTCGGCCTGATGGTCTCCTTCGGCGTCCTGGCCAACGAGCCGATCTACTACGGGCTGATCGCCTCCCTCGTGGCCTATGTGGCGGTGAGCCTGGCCACCAGGCCCACGGACGCCGCGGTACTGGCCGCCTGGCGCGAGCGGCTGGCCGGGCGGACGGCCGCCACACCGAACACGCCGAGCACACCGAGCGCTTCCGGCGTGTGAGCACCGCACGGCGAACCACCACGACGAGGCGAACGAGCGCCAAGGCGCCACGAGACGGAGAGCCGACAGAAGATGAGCAGCACCCCAGCCACCCGCACCGGAGGCGACCTGGTCGTCGAGTCGCTGACCGCCCTCGGCGCGAGAACCGTCTTCGGCCTCCCCGGCCAGCACGCCCTCGGGGTGTTCGACGCGCTGCGCCGCTCCGCGCTGCGCTACGTGGGGCTGCGGGTGGAGAACAACGCGGGCTTCGCCGCCGACGCGTACGCCAGGACCACCCACGGCGTCGCGCCGCTGCTGGTCTCCACCGGGCCCGGCGCGCTGATGACGCTGCCCGCGCTCCAGGAGGCGGCCGCGGCATCGGCCGCCGTACTGGCCATCGGCAGTCAGGTGCCGCTGGCCGGCGTCGGCGGCGGCCGCCACGGCTATCTGCATGAACTCACCGACCAGAGCGCCTCGTTCCGGGGCGTGGTCAAGTCCGTCCACACGGTGCGCACCGCCTCGCAGATCCCGTCGGCGGTGGCCGCCGCCTGGGAGTCGGCCCTGAGCGCCCCGCACGGTCCGGTCTGGCTGGAGATCCCGCAGGACGTGCTGCTGGCCGAGGTGGACCTGCCGCCGGTGACCGGACTCGACGCCGTGCCGAAGGAGCCGGCGCCCCGCCCCGAGCTGATCGCGGCGGCGGCCGACCGGCTCACGCGGGCCCGGCGGCCGGTGATCCTGGCCGGCGGCGGGGTCGTACGGGCCGGGGCCGAGGCGGAGTTGCTGGCGCTCGCCGAGCGGTTGCGGGCGCCGGTGGCCACCACCTTCGGCGGCAAGGGCGCCTTCCCGTGGGAGCATCCGCTCTCCCTCCAGTCCTGGCTGGAGGACCGCCACACCACGTCCTTCCTGGAGGACGCGGACACCCTGCTGGTCGTCGGCTCCGGGCTGGGCGAACTCTCCTCGAACTACCACACGTTCCGGCCGCGCGGCCGCGTCGTGCAGATCGAGGCGGACCTCGGCAAGTTGGAGTCCAACCATGCCGCGCTGGGCATCCACGCGGACGCCCGGGCGGCCCTGGGCGCGCTGGTCGAGGAGGTGGCGGCACGCGGTGAAGCGGGCGCCGACGCGGCCCCGGACCCCGAGGCGTACGATCCCGAAGCCGCCGTCCGCGGCCTGCTCGCCCGCGTCCGCGACCGCCTCGCCGGTCAGGACCTCGACCTGGAGCAGCAGGTGCTGGCCGCGGTGCGGCAGGCGCTGCCGGACGGCGCGGTCAGCTGCTGGGACATGACGATCCTGGCGTACTGGGCCTGGTCGGCCTTCGATCCGCGGGCCACCAACGCGCTGCACTCCGCGCAGGGCGCCGGCGGCCTGGGCTACGGCTTCCCGGCGGCACTGGGCGTGGCCGCCGCGGACCCGGCACGGCCGGTGCTGGCGGTCTCCGGCGACGGCGGCGCGATGTACTCGATCGCCGAGCTGGCCACCGCCCGCCAGTACGACCTGCCGGTGACCTGGCTCATCGTGGACGACGGGGGCTACGGCATCCTGCGCGAGTACATGACCGACGCCTTCGGCGCGGCCACCGCCACCGAACTCGCCCGCCCGGACTTCGCGGCGCTCGCCGGCTCCTTCGGGGTCCCCGCGGTCACCACGAGCCCCGAGCGGCTGGCCGCGGACCTGTCGGCCGCGCTCGCGGCCCCCGGCCCGTCGGTGGTCGTACTCCCGGCCCGGCTGCGGATGTTCGCCCCGACGCACCTGACGGCCGGGGCCTGACCCCTAGGGGGTGGCTCCGGGGGTGTCGCCCCGGCCCTCCCGGGGCGGCCGTGCCCCCACCCGCCCCTGCACCAACCGTGCCAGGGACGCGTGCACCTCCTCGACCGACCGGTGCGGCTGGAAGGACAGCCAGTCCAGGGCGGCGACGAGGACCATGCCGAGGAGGGCGGAGGAGGTCAGCGGGATGTCGAGTTCGTCGGAGAGTTCGCCGGTGCGCACCGCGTCGCGCAGGACGGACTCGACGACGGTCAGCGCCCGGCCGCGTACCGACGCCACGGTGGCGCGCCAGCTGCGGTTGGTGCGCCACAGCTCGGCGACGTAGAGCTGGGTGAGGGCGGGGGAGCGGGCGATGAAGTCCAGGCCCGCGCGGATCATGGCGTCGAGCGCGTCGACCCGGGTGCCGCCGCGGTCCGCGGTGGAGTCGGCGGCGTGCTGGAGGGAGTCGGCGAGCTGGTCGAGGCCGTCGCGCAGCAGCTCCTCGTAGAGGACGTTCTTGCTGGCGAAGTTGTAGTAGACGGTGCCCTTGGCGACGCCCGCGCGGTCGGCGATCTCGTCGACGGTGGTGGCGGAGAAGCCCTGTTCGGCGATGAGGGTGACGGCGGCGTCGAAGAGCCGCCGGCGGGTGGCCGAGCGGCGGGCGGTGGGGGCGCCCCCCGGTGCGGTGCCGCGGACGGCACCGCACCGGGGGCCCGGGGGAAGGCTCACAGGCTGAGTTCCGGGTGCAGGTCCTTCATCCGTACGACCTGCCGGCCGCGCGCCGCCAGGGCGGTGAGCGCCAGCGCGCCGAGGGTGAAGGCGCCGAGGACCGCGCAGCCCTGCCAGACGACGGTGAGGTCGCCGCCGGTGATCAGGCGGCGCAGACCGTCGACGACGTAACTCATCGGCAGGAAGGGGTGGATGGCGGAGAAGAACCCGGGGCTGGTCTGCACCGGGTAGGTGCCGCCCGCCGACGTCAGCTGGAGCATCAGCACGACCAGGGTCAGCACCCGGCCGGCCGGGCCGAAGAACGCGCTCAGCAGCTGGATGATGGCCGTGAAGCAGGCCGTGGCCAGCAGCAGGAAGCCGATGGTGCCGGCCGAGCGGACCATCTCCAGGCCGAGGGCCCAGTGCAGTACGGCCATCAGGGCCAGCACCTGGACGACGCCGATGGCGAAGGCCGGCAGCCAGGAGCCGAGGGCGATCCGCCAGCCCGGGGCGCCCGCGGCCAGTGCGCGCTTGCCCAGCGGCTGGAGCAGCATGAACGCGACCATCGCGCCGACCCAGAGGGAGAGCGGGATGAAGTACGGCGCCAGGCCGGTGCCGTAGTTGGGCGCCTTGTGCAGGGACTTGGCGGCCAGCTCGACCGGGTCGGCCATCACCTCGGTGCGGGCGTCGCGGTCCTTCTTGTCGTAGTCGGGGATCTTGGAGACGCCGCTGTGCAGCCCGTCGGCCAGCTGGTTGGCGCCGTCCTTGAGCTTGTAGATGCCGCCGTCCAGCTTGACCACGCCGTCCTCGGCGTCGCCGATGCCGTCGTGCACCCGGCCGGCGCCGTCGGCGATCTTCCCTGCGCCGTCGGCCAGCTTCCCGCTGCCGTCGGCGAGTTTGCCGGTACCGTCCGCGAGCTTGCCCGTACCGTCGGCGATCCTGCCGCTGCCGTCGGCGAGTTTGCCGGTACCGTCCGCGAGCTGCTCGGCTCCCGCGGAGATCTTGTGCGCACCGTCGTTGAGCTGATTGATCTTGGCGACGGCGGTGTTCATGTCCCGCTGGGCGGTGGGAGCCTCCTGGGCGACCGTTGTGGCGAGCTTGTTCAGCTCCCGCAGCTTGCGCTGCATGTCCTTGATGGCCGAGGCGTTGTCGCTGACCGTGCCGTTGGCCTTCTCCACCGTGTCGGCGGTGCTGGCGAGCAAGTCGGCGTGGGCCTTCAGACGCAGGCAGTTGGCGGCGGGCGTAGCGCCTTCGCAGCTCTCCTTGTACACCGCGGCGGCGTCATCGGCGCTCCGGCGCGTCTGCGTGGCGGCCTTGGACATGTCGCCCGGCAGCCTGTCGAGAGCGTCCGCGATCTCCTGGGCGACGTCGGCGGCGATCTGCGCCTTCTCGCCCAGCTCCTTGCCGCGCCCGTCGATGAGCGGGTTCACCTTGCCGGCCAGCATGTTGGCCTTGTCGGCCAGCTCCTGGGTTCCGCCGGCCAGCTGGCCCATGCGCTTGCTGAGTTCCTGGACTCCGGAATTGGCCTTCCCGACGCCCTCGTCGAGGTCCTTGGCCCCCTTGTCGAGGTCCCTGGCCCCCTTGTCCACGGTCCCCGCGCCCTGGTTCAGCTCGCCCGCCTTGTCGTGCAGCGTGCCTGCACCCTTGCTGACATCACCCGAGCCCTTGTCCAGCTTCCCCAGGCCGTCCTTGAGCTTGCCGGTGGCGTCCTTCGCCGTCCCCAGCCCGTCGTCGACCTTCCCGGCTCCGTCGGCCGCCTCGGCCGTCTTGTCGTGCAGGTCGGAGAACGAGACGAAGATCTTGTCGAGCATGGCCCGGGACGACGTCGACGACGTCTTCGCGCGCAGCTCGGAGAAGACCGTCTTGGAGATCGAGCCCACGATGTAGCTGTTGGCGTCGTTCGTACGGACCTTGAGCGCGCCGGTCTGCGGATCGTCGCCGGAGCTGGAGGCGATCCGCTCGCTGAAGTTCGCCGGGACCGTCAGGGACAGGTAGTACGTACCGTCCTCGACGCCCTTGGCGGCGTCCGCGGCGCTGACCTCCTGCCAGTCGAAGGTCTTGCTGTCCTTGACCTTCTCGGCCAGGTCGTCGCCGGCGGTGAGCTTCTTGCCGTCGGCGGTGGCCCCCCGGTCGTCGTTGACCAGCGCCACCGGGATCTTGTCCAGGCGGGCGTAGGGGTCCCAGAAGGAGCAGAGGTACAGCGCCCCGTACAGCAGGGGGATCAGCATCAGGGCGACCAGCCCCAGCCGGGGCAGCTTTCCCCTGCCGAAGCGCCTGAGCTCAAGCGCGGCCAGTTTCGGCGAACGCATGCGCCGCTTCCTCCTCGGTGGTGTGTGCGGTGGCCGGGACGTCCTGGCCGGGTGCCGGGTCGGCGGGCGCCGCGGCGGCCGCGGGCGCGGTGCGGACGAGCAGTGCGTCCGCCGGTGCGTCGCTGCCGACGGCGACGACGGTGGTGCCGGACAGTGCGAGGTCCCGCAGCAGCTGCCAGGCCCGTTCGCGTTCGGCCGCGGAGAGCTTGAGGTCGACGTCGTCGACGGCCAGCAACCGCGGGCCGTGCATCACCGCGAGCGCGATCGACAGCCGCAGCGCCTCGATCCGCTCCAGGTCGCGGACGGCGGTCCCCAGGCCCTTGGGGAGCGTGCCGGCGTCGAGCCCGGCGGCCGTCAGCGCGGCGTCGATCCGGGCCCGGGTGGCGGCCTTGTGCTGCTTGCCCCAGGGGAGCGAGCCCTTCAGTCGCCGCCCCAACAGGGCCTGTTCCTTGAGGTGTTCGCCGACCGTGAGGGCCGGTTCGAGGTCGGCGACCCCCGTGACGTGGGCGATGGCGGTGCGGGCGCGCACCGTCCCCATCCGCTTGGGCAGCGGGAATCCGGCGACCGTCGCCGTGCCCGCGGTGATCCGCATCCGGCCGGTGAGGGCGAGCAGCAGGCAGGTACGCCCGGAGCCCGAGGGGCCCTGGACGGCGATCAGCGAGCCCGGGTCCGCGGCGATGTCGACGCCTTGGAAGGCCCACCCCCGTGGGCCCCGCACTCCGATTCCCCTGGCGCTGACCGCCGCCCCCTGGCGGGTGGTGTTCACAAACCCCTCCCCTTTTGATCTGACTGGTCAGTCTAAAAGTGTGCCGCAAGCGTGGCGCTTTGACCAATCGGAGCGCTATGGGCCGGGTCCGTCGGCGCGTCGATACGGCCAAGTCCGTGACCCGGACGGCCTATTCGTCCTAAGGTGCGGTGAAGGCGGGGGCCTGATGATGTTCAAGGTGAAGTCCGTGCCGCGGGCCGCGGCACGGACCGCGTACGTACGACGGAGAACCATGGAACTCTCGGCACCTCCCCCCGCCGGCCGCGCACCGCAGGGCCCGGACCGGCCGCGCCGCGGGCTCGCCGCCCGCCGCTCCCGCAGGCTCGCCGCCCCGATACTCGCCACCGCGCTGGTCGCCGCCCTCGCGCCCATATCGGCCTCCGCCGCGCCGACCCGGCCGCCGTCCGGCGCCCCGGCCCCCCAGAGCCCCTGCGAGCAGGGCGACGGCTGGAGCGCCACCGCCACCACGATCGACCCCAAGGACAGCCACCACGCCTACGTCGGCAACGGCTACCTCGGACAGCGGGTGCCGCCCCACGGCACCGGCTACGCGGCCCCCGGCGGCACGACCGGCTGGCCGCTGAAGACCCCCGCCTACGACGGCTCGTTCGTCTCCGGGCTGTACGCCAAGGGGCCCGAGAACGTCGAGGGGCGGCAGGCCATCGCCGCCATCCCCACCTGGACCACCCTCGACGTCACCACCGGCGGACAGCGCCCCGACACCTTCTCCTCCGCCACCCGACCGGGCCGGATCTCGCACTACCGCCAGACCCTCTCGCTGCGCTGCGGATTCGTCCGCACCTCGCTGACCTGGACCACCGCCGACGGCCGCAGCACGGACCTGGTCTACGACGTGCTCGCCGACCGCAACGACGCGCACACCGGTGCCGTACGCCTGCGGATGACGCCCCACTGGAGCGGCGCCGCCACCGTCACCGACACCCTCGACGGACGCGGCGCCCGCCGGGTGCAGCCGTCCAGGGCCCCCGCCGACGGCAGGGCGGCCCCCGGCACGATGGACGTCGGCTTCCGCACGGACGGCACGAAGACCGAGGGCGCGGTGGCCTCCACCCTGCGCACCGGCCCGCAGGTGCGCCCGGCCGGGCCCCGGCAGGAGCCGCGGGCCGACGGGCTGACCAGTCGGCAGCGGGTGACCTTCCCGGTCCGCGGCGGACGGACCTACGAGCTGACCAAGTACGTCGGCGTGGACACCGCGCTCACCTCCCGCTCCCCGCGCGCCGCCGCCCGCGCCGCCGCGCTGCGGGCCGCCGACCGCGGCTGGCCGGAGGTGTTCGCCCGGCACACCGCCGCCTGGCAGCGCCTGTGGCGCTTCGACATCGAGGTCCACGGGCGGCCCGACCTGCAGTCCTGGGTGCGCTCGGCGCAGTACGGACTGCTGTCCGCCACCCGCACCGGCAGCGCCAACAGCATCGGTCCGACCGGTCTGACCAGCGACAACTACGCCGGTGAGGTCTTCTGGGACGCCGAGACCTGGATGTACCCGGGGCTGCTCGCCGGCCACCCCGAACTCGCCAGGTCGATCGTCGACTACCGCTACCGCACCCGGGAGCGGGCCCGCGCCAACGCCGAGAAGCTCGGCTACGACGGGCTGTTCTACCCCTGGACGTCCGGCAGCGACGGCGCCCTGTGGAGCGAGTGCCACAGCTGGGACCCGCCGCACTGCCGGACCCAGAACCACCTCATGGGCGATATCTCCCTCGCCGCCTGGCAGTACTACCTCGCCACCAAGGACACCGCCTGGCTGCGCTCCCGCGGCTGGCCGGTCCTCAAGGGCATCGCGGAGTTCTGGGCCTCCCGGGCCACCCGCAACGCCGACGGCAGCTACTCGGTCAGGAACGTCGCGGGTCCGGACGAGTACAGCAACGGCGTCACCGACGGCGTCTTCACCAACGCCGGCGCCGCCACCGCGCTGCGGCACGCCACCCGCGCCGCCGCCCTCCTCGGCGAGCGGGCACCCGCCTCCTGGACCACCCTCGCCGACCACCTGCGGATCCCCTACGACAGCCGCAACAAGGTCTTCGAGCAGTACGCCGGCTACCGGGGCACGACCATCAAGCAGGCCGACACCGTCCTGCTGATGTACCCGCTGGAATGGCCGATGCCGCCCGCGCGGGCGGCGCGCACGCTGGACTTCTACGCCGCGCGCACCGACCCGGACGGCCCCGCCATGACCGACTCGGTGCACGCCGTCGACGCGGCCGGGATCGGCGAGCCGGGCTGCTCGACGTACACCTATCTGCTGCGCTCCATCAAGCCGTTCGTGCGCGGGCCGTTCGCGCAGTTCTCCGAGGCACGCGGCAGCAAGGCCGGCGCCTCGGACCCGCACGCCGGGCAGCCCGCGCAGGACTTCCTCACCGGCAAGGGCGGCTTCCTGCAGACCTTCACCCACGGGCTGACGGGCCTGCGGCTGCGCGAGGACCGGGTCCGGCTGGACCCGATGCTGCCGCCGCAGCTGTCCGACGGCGTCACCCTGCGCGGGCTGCGCTGGCAGGGGCGGACGTACGACGTGGCCATCGGGGCGCACCAGACCACCGTGCGGCTGACCTCCGGGGCGCCGATGACCGTCGAGTCGCCCCAGGGCGAGCAGCTCGTCAGCCGGGGCGTGCCGGCCGTCCTCAAGACCCGCCGCCCCGATCTGGCCGCGACCTCGAACGCCGCCCGGTGCACCCCGGCCACGGCGACCTCGGAGGAGCCAGGGATGTACGCGGCCGCCGCGGTCGACGGCAACGACACCACCGCCTGGGTCCCGAACGCCGCCACCGGCACCCTCACCGTCGACCTCGGCCGCACCACCCGCGTCGGCCAGATCACCCCGCACTGGACCGCCACCCGCCCCAGGACCTATCGCGCCGAGGTCTCCACGGACGGTGAGCACTGGACGGGGACGGGGTACGCGGGCCGGACCCCCGCCCGGTACGTACGGGTCGTGGTGGAGGGCGACCGCACCCCGGCGGCCGGCGGAAAGCCCAGGCCGCACCCGGGAATCACGGAGCTCACGGTGCAGCGCGTGAAGTGACCACGAGCCGGATTGTTACGACGGGATGAAAATCGCACCCCGCGGCGTTGGTGCCTGGCGACAGGCGTCGACGGCGGGAGGCATGGGGTGGCGGGCGCGGATACGGACGAGGTCCGGGTGGGCTGGGCGCGGCGGCTGAGCCGCGACTGCTGGCAGTACAGGAAGGACGTCCTGTTCGCGCTCGGCTCCTCGCTCGCCGGCATGGGCGTGCTGGCGCTGGTCCCGCTCGTGCCGAAGCTGATCATCGACGACGTCATCGTCCGGCACGAGCGGTCCCTCGCCCTGTGGTCCGGCGTGCTGATCGCGGCCGCCGTGGTCGTCTACGTCCTGACCTACCTGCGCCGCTTCTACGGCGGCCGGCTCGCCCTGGACATCCAGCACGATCTGCGGACCCGGATGTTCGCCGCGATCTCCCGGCTCGACGGCCGGCGGCAGGACGAGCTGAGCACCGGCCAGGTCGTCGGCCGCGCCACCAGTGACCTGCAGCTGATCCAGAGCCTGCTGTTCATGCTGCCGATGATGATCGGCAGCGTGCTGCTCTTCGTGGTCTCGCTGGTGGTGATGGCGTTCCTCTCGCCGCTGCTGACCGTCATCGCGCTCGCCGTCGCCCCCGCTCTGTGGTTCATCGCCCAGCGCAGCCGGGCGCGCCTCTTCCCCGCCACCTGGTACGCCCAGAGCCAGGCCGCCGCGGTGGCCGGCGTCGTGGACGGGGCCATATCCGGCGTCCGGGTCGTCAAGGGCTTCGGCCAGGAGGAGCAGGAGACCGGCAAACTGCGCGAGGTCTCCGGCCGGCTGTTCGCCGGGCGGCTGCGCACGGTCCGCCTCAACGCCCGCTACACCCCCGCGCTGCAGGCCGTCCCCGCCCTCGGCCAGGTCGCGATGCTCGCCCTCGGCGGCTGGATGGCCACCCAGGGGCAGATCACCCTCGGCACCTTCGTCGCCTTCTCCACGTATCTGGCGCAGCTGGTCGGCCCGGTCAGGATGCTCGCGGTGATGCTGACCGTCGGACAGCAGGCGCGCGCCGGCGTGGAGCGGGTCTACGAGCTGATCGACACCGAACCCTTCATCCAGGAGCGCGCCGACGCCCACGAGCTGCCCTCGGACGCCCCGGCCACGGTCGCCTTCGACCGGGTGACGTTCGGCTACGCGGCGGCCCACGACGGCGACGGGAGCGGCCCCGCCCGCCCCGTCCTGGAGGACTTCTCGCTGCGCATCGAGGCCGGCGAGACGGTCGCCGTGGTCGGCACGTCCGGCAGCGGCAAGTCCACCGTCTCCCTGCTGCTGCCCCGCTTCTACGACGTCACCGCCGGCCGCGTCCTGGTCGGCGGCCACGACGTGCGCGCGCTGACCCTCCCGTCGCTGCGGGCCGCCATCGGCCTGGTCCCCGAGAGCAGCTTCCTGTTCTCCGACTCCGTGCGCGACAACATCGCCTACGGCCATCCGGAGGCCACCGACGCGCAGGTGCGCGCCGCGGCCCGCGCCGCCCAGGCCGACGGCTTCATCGAAGCGCTCCCCGAGGGCTACGACACCGAGGTCGGCGAGCAGGGACTGACCCTGTCCGGCGGCCAGCGGCAGCGCATCGCGCTGGCCCGGGCCATCCTCACCGACCCCCGGCTGCTCGTACTGGACGACGCCACCTCCGCCGTCGACGCCCGGGTCGAGCACGAGATCCACGAGGCGCTGCGCGGCGTCATGGCGGGCCGTACGACCCTGCTCATCGCGCACCGCGCCTCCACCCTGGCGCTCGCCGACCGGGTCGCCGTCCTCGACGGCGGGCGGCTGGTCGACGTCGGCACCCAGGACGAACTGGCCGAGCGATGTCCGCTCTACCGCAGGCTGCTGACCGACCCCGAGGAGCTGGGCGGTATCGAGCGCGACCCGGCGGGGGAGCTCGCCGGTGCCCGCACCGCGACCGGACTGCCGGCGTACACCCCCGACGGCGCCGGAGCGGACGGGCTCGACGGCCTCGGCGGCGAGGCGGACGGCGGGCAGGGCCGGCCGGGCCCGGCGGCCGGAGCCATCACCCCCGAGCTGTGGGTCCGCCGCGAGCAGGACGCCGAGGCGGGCGGGGCCGGCATCGCCCCCCGCGCGGCCGCCGCCGGGCCCGGCCTGGGCGCCGCGACGGCCGGGGCGCCGGCGACGCCCGAACTCCTCGCCCGGGTCGCCGCGCTGCCGCCGGCCGAGGACACCCCCGCCGTCGACGAGGACCGGGCGGTGCGCCCCGAGCGCTCCTACGGCCTGCGCCGGCTGCTGCAAGGCTTCGGCGGGCCGCTGGCCCTCGCCCTGGCGCTGGTCGCCGTGGACGCCGTCGCCGGGCTGATGCTGCCGGTCCTGATCCGCCACGGCATCGACGAGGGCGTCCGCCGGGGCGTGCTCGCCGGCGTCTGGGCCGCCTCCGCGCTCGCCCTGATCGTGGTGCTCGCCCAGTGGGCCGCGCAGATCGGCGGCAACCGCATGACCGGCCGCACCGGCGAGCGGGTCCTGTACTCCCTGCGCCTGAAGATCTTCGCGCAGCTGCAGCGCCTCGGGCTCGACTACTACGAGCGCGAGCTGACCGGCAAGATCATGACCAGGATGACGACGGACGTGGACGCGCTCTCCACGTTCCTGCAGACCGGCCTGGTCACCGCCCTGGTCTCGATGCTGACGTTCTTCGGCATCCTCATCGCGCTGCTCGCCATCGACGTCCAGCTCGCCCTGGTCGTCTTCGCCACCCTCCCGCCGCTGATCATCGGCACGTACTTCTTCCGCAAGCAGAGCGTCAAGGCATATGAGCTGGCCCGCGAGCGGATCAGCACCGTCAACGGCGACCTCCAGGAGAACGTCGCCGGGCTGCGGATCGTCCAGGCGTTCCGGCGCGAGCGGCGCGGCCGGGAGCGCTTCGCCGAGCGCAGCGACGCCTACCGCCGGGCCCGGGTCCACGGCCAGTTCCTGATCTCCGTCTACTTCCCGTTCGTCCAGCTGCTGTCCTCGGTGGCGGCCGCCCTGGTGCTGATCGTCGGCGCCGGACGGGTCGGCTCGGGCACCCTCACGGCCGGCGCGCTGGTGGCCTATCTGCTCTACATCGACCTGTTCTTCGCCCCCGTCCAGCAGCTCTCCCAGGTCTTCGACGGCTACCAGCAGGCGTCCGTCTCGCTCGGCCGCATCCAGGAGCTGCTGCGCGAGCCGACCACCACGCCCGCCGCCGAGCGCCCCCGCGAGGTACCCGCGCTGCGCGGCGAGATCGTCTTCGACGACGTCGACTTCCACTACGGCAAGAGCGAGGAGCCGGCGCTCGCGGGCATCAGGCTCGCCATACCGGCCGGCCAGACCGTGGCCTTCGTCGGCGAGACCGGCGCCGGCAAGTCCACCCTGGTCAAGCTGGTGGCGCGGTTCTACGACCCGTCCTCGGGCGCCGTCCGGATCGACGGCACCGACCTGCGCGAACTGGACCTGACCGGCTACCGCCGCCGCCTGGGGGTGGTCCCCCAGGAGTCCTACCTCTTCGCCGGCACGGTCCGCGACGCCATCGCCTACGGCCGTCCGGACGCCACCGACGCCGAGGTGGAGGCCGCGGCCCGGGCCGTCGGCGCCCACGAGATGATCGCCACCCTGGAGGGCGGCTACCTCCACGAGGTCGCCGAGCGCGGCCGCAACCTCTCCGCCGGCCAGCGGCAGCTGCTGGCGCTGGCCCGCGCCGAACTCGTCGACCCGGACGTGCTGTTGCTCGACGAGGCCACCGCGTCCCTCGACCTCGCCACCGAAGCCGTCGTCAACCAGGCCACCGACCGCCTCGCCGGCGCCCGCACGACCATGATCGTCGCCCACCGCCTGACCACCGCCGCCCGCGCGGACCGCGTCGTGGTCCTCGACCAGGGCCGTATAGCCGAGGACGGCAGCCATGCGCAACTCCTCGCGCGCAACGGGCGGTATGCGCAGCTGTGGCGCACCTTCACGGGCGAGGAGGAGGAACTGGTGGCCTGACCGCCCGTGCGGCGCGGGGCCCTCCCCGCGCCGCAGGGGGAGATCCACCGGATGGCGCCGGGGGCTGGTGGCACCCCCCGCGCGCCGATAGGTTCAGCTGCACCTTTGCTATCCCAAGGGGAGGGTGCATGCACAAGGCCACCAGATGGCTGCTGTCGCTCGCCGTGCTCATAGGCACGGCCACAGCCGGCAGCGCCTCGGCGGGAGCGGCCACCGCCGCCGAGCCGAAGACCGAGGACATCAAGGACCGGATCCTGGCGATCCGGGGGATGAGCCTCGTAGAGGAGAAGCCGGTCGACGGCTACCGCTACTTCGTTTTGAACTACACCCAGCCGATTGACCACCGGCACCCCTCGAAGGGGACCTTCCAGCAGCGACTGACCCTGCTGCACAAGTCCGTCGACCGCCCGACGGTGTTCTTCACCTCGGGCTACAACGTCGGCACCACGCCGTCCCGCAGCGAACCCACCAAGATCATCGACGGCAACCAAGTCTCCCTGGAGTACCGCTACTTCACCCCGTCCCGGCCCACGCCCACGGACTGGAAGAAGCTGGACATCCGGCAGGCGGCCAACGACCAGCACCGCATATTCGAGGCGCTGCACGGCATCTACGGCAAGAACTGGATCGCCACCGGCGGCAGCAAGGGCGGCATGACCGCCACGTACTACCGCCGCTTCTTCCCGCACGACATGAACGGCACCGTCGCCTACGTCGCGCCCAACGACGTGCGCAACGACGAGGACGCCGCCTACGACCGCTTCTTCCGGACCGTCGGGACCGCGCAGTGCCGCACCGCCCTCGCCGCCATCGAGCGCGAGGCCCTGGTGCGCCGCGGGGAGATGGTCGACCGCTTCCAGGCATGGGCCGACAAGGAGAAGCAGACCTTCCAGACCGTCGGCAGCGCCGACCGGGCCTACGAAGTCATGGTCACGGACCTGGTGTTCGGCTTCTGGCAGTACCAGCCCGCCGAGACCGCCTGCGCCGAGGTGCCCAAGCCCACCGTCTCCACCGACGAGCTGTGGAAGTGGATGGACAAGGTCGGCGGCTTCGACAGCTACACCGACCAGGGCATGGAGCCGTACACGCCGTACTACTACCAGGCCGGCACCCAGCTCGGCGAGCCCGGCTACGCCTACCCGAACCTGGCCGGCCTGCTGAAGTACCCCGGCATCAACAACTCCCGCAGCTTTGTCCCCAAGGACATCCCGATGCGCTTCGACGCGCGCGCGATGCCCGACGTCGACCGCTGGGTGCGCCACCACGCCCACCGGATGATGTTCGTCAACGGCGAGTACGACCCGTGGAGTTCGGAGCACTTCGAGCTCGGTGCGGGCGCCCGTGACTCGTACCTGTTCACCGTCCCCGGCGGCAACCACGGCTCCAACATCGCCAAGCTGAAGGAGGCCGACCGCACCAAGGCCACCGCCGAGCTCCTGGACTGGGCCGGCGTCCCCGCCCCGAGCGGCCGGGCCACCCCGCTGGCCCCGTACAACAAGAAGCTGGACAAGCAGGAGATCCGCCGCGTGCCGATGCTGCGGCCGTGACGTGTTGAGAACGGCGCGCTCCCCGCGGCAGGGGAGCGCGCCGTGTCCGTGGCCGCCGGGCGGGTCAGGGGTAGGCCAGGCCGTGGCCGATCGGGAACAGCTCCTGGTGGGGGTCGTCGGCGCGCATTATCGCCACCGGCAGCCGGCCCGCCGGGTCCCGCCGCCCGGCGATCACCCGGGCCGCCGCCCGCAGCTCCACATCCGTCCAGGAGTAGCTCGCCAGGGCCGCCCGGACGCCGTCGAGCCGGGCGATGTCGTAGGGGTTGCGGACCGCCAGCTGCACCACCGGCTTTCCGGTGCCCAGCAGCGCGGCGACCAGCTTGCCCTGGGACGATCCGGCCGTGACGTTGTACGTCGCCACCACCACCGCGTCCCGCTCGCCGAGCGCCGCCACCGCCTCGTCGATCCGCCGCTGGTCCGGCGCCATGCCCGTGGCCAGCGCATGGGCGGTGAAGCCCAGCCCGGTCAGGGCCTTCGCCAGCACCGCGGTCGGCGGACCGCCGGTCCCCGACGGCGCGGCCGGGTCCGCCCCCACCACCAGCACCCGCGGCTGCCGCCGCCGCGACAGCGGCAGGATGCCGCCGTCGTTGCGCAGCAGCGTGGTCGTACGGCCCGCGATCCGGTCCGCGGCGGCCAGATGCTCGCGGGTGCCGACCACCCGGTCCACGTCCTGGTGGGTGGTGTACGGGTCCCGGAACAGCCCGCGCCGCTCCTTGAGCAGCAGGATGCGCAGCAGCTTGGCGTCGATGTCGCGCTCCGCCAGCTCGCCCTCGGCCATGGCCTTGACGACGGCGCCGTGCGCCACGGACAGATCCGGCGGGTTCAGCAGCTGGTCGACGCCGGCCTTGAGCGCCAGGACCGGCACCCGGGCGTCGCCGTACTTCACCCGTACGCCCTCCATGCCGAGTGAGTCCGTCACCACCACACCGTCGTAGCCGAGCCGTTCGCGCAGGATGCCGGTGAGGATCGGGCGGGAGAGCGTGGCCGGGTCCTCGCTCGGGTCGAAGGCGGGCACGACGATATGCGCCGTCATGATCGAATCGATACCGGCGTCGATCGCCGCCTGGAAGGGCGGCGCGTCCAGCCGCTCCCACTCCTCGGCGCTGTGGTGGATGTACGGCAGTCCGACATGGCTGTCGGTGTCGGTGTCGCCGTGCCCGGGGAAGTGCTTGGCGCAGGCCGCGACCCCGCCGTCCTGATAGCCCTTCACCTGGCTGCCGACCATACGGGCCACGGCCTGCGGGTCGGCGCCGAAGGAGCGGACGCCGATCACCGGGTTGGCGGGATTGACGTTGACATCGGCGACCGGCGCGTAGTCCTGCCGGATGCCCATGGCGTACAGCTCCCGGCCGGCGATCCGGCCCGCCGTACGCGCCCCAGCGGCGCTGCCGCCCGCGCCGAGCGCCATCGCCCCGGGCAGCAGCGTCGCGGGGGCGCCGACCCGGGCCACTATGCCGTGCTCCTGGTCGGTGGAGATCAGCAGCGGCACGGGGACCCGCTGGGCGGCGGCGGCCTTCTGGATGCCGTTGGACAGATCGGCGATCTGATGCGGCTCGCGGGTGTTGTGCGCCCAGCCGAAGTAGATGATGCCGCCGACGTGGTACTTGGCGATCAGCTCCGCGGCGTTGGCGACGCCGATCTCCTTCTGGTTGGCGGCCACGTCCGCCGGGTCGGGGTCGGTGGCGGAGTGCCCGTAGACCCGCATCACGAAGAGCTGGCCGGCCTTCTCCTCCGGCGTCATACGGGCGATGAGGCGGCGCAGCCGGGCCAGGGTGGCGGCATCGGGGACGGGCTGCCGCCCGGGGGCGGGTGGGGCGGCGTGCGCGGGCACGGCGCCGGCGGCAGCGGCGGCGGCCGCGGCCGCCGCGGTGGTCAGGACGGTACGTCTGGAGTGCATCTGCGCTCCTTCCGGGGGGCTTCCTCGACTCGTTGAAGGAAACTTCCAAGGAGACACGGATAGCCGGAAAACTATTGTCGGTCAATGACTCCATCCGAGGCGGCGCCCAGCTCTTGCGGGGCGGGCCGGGGTGTGTGAGGGGGCGTCACAATCGTGCCCGGCGGACGGGGTGGGCCGGTCAGGTGGCGGCGTCCTCCAGGAGGCGCTGGAGGTGTGCCCGGCCCGGGGCCAGCAGGTCGGGGAGGTCCGGGGCCTGGGGGTACCAGCGCTTCTCGTACTCCCAGCACAGCCAGCCGCCCCGGCCCCGGCCGTCGGCGTCCTCGAACGCGTGGGCGGGGCCCTGGGCGCCCCGGACGAGCGCGGCCAGGACGGCGCCCAGCGGCACGGCGCCCGCGCCGAGCGGGACGGGGGTGGTGTCCTTCGCCGAGACGACGTCCTTGACCTGGACATAGCCCAGCTGCGGGGCGAGCGCGGCATGGGTGTCGGCGGGCTCCTCGCCACCGAGCCAGCTGTGCAGCACATCCCACAGCGCGCCGATCTGGCGATGGCCCACCGGGCCCAGGATCCGGGCGGCGGCCGCGCCCGTGCGGTGCGAGTCATGGGTCTCCAGCAGGACCCGGACGCCCCGCTCGGCCGCGAGCGGAGCCACCGCGGCGAGCCGCCGGGCGGCATCGGCCTCCGCCTCGGCCGCCGGCCGCCCGCCGCCCCCGGGGAACACCCGCACAAAGCGCGCACCCAGATCGGCGGCGAGCCGCACCAGCTCGCTCAGCTCGTGCGCCAGCTCCTCCTCGCCCGCCGCGTCCCGCGCGGCGGCGACCCGGGCGTACCCGGCGACGGCCAGCACCTCGACGCCGGCGTCGGCGAACCGCCCGCGCACCGCGGCCCGTTCGCGCGCCCCCAGCAGCGGGTGCACCGGCTCCTCCGCATGGGCGCGCAGCTCGACCCCCTGATACCCGGCACGGGTGGCCAGTCGCAGGACATCGTCCACGGGCATCCCGGGCACCCCGAGAGTGGAGAACGCCCAACGCGCCGCCGTCACAGCGCCAGCCGCCAGTCCTGGCCGACCAGATCGCGCCCGAAGCTGCGGTGCGGCGACTCGGCGACCAGCTCGAACCCCGCCTGCTGATAGATCCTGCGGGCCGACCCGAGCACGGAGTTGGTCCACAGGACCAGCTCCTTGTAACCGGCGTCCCGGGCGAACTCCACACAGGAGTCGACGAGTCGGTGCCCCAGGCCGTGCCCCCGGGCGCCGGGCTCCACGAGCAGCAGCCGCAGCCGGGCGACCCCCGGACGGCCGTCCCGTACGCACATCACCGCGCCGGCGCGCTCACCGTCCAGCTCCGCTATCCAGGTGCGGTCCCACCGCGGATCGAAGTCCTCGGCGTACTCCGCGACGATCCGGGCCACCAGCGCCTCATAGCTCAGATCGAAGCCGTACTCGGCGGCGTAGAGCGCGGCGTTGCGCTCCACCATCCAGCCCAGGTCCCCGGGGCGGGAGGTGCGCAGCGCGACCTCGGGCGCCGGGGTCCGGCCACCCGTCCGGCCCTGCGGCGCCGCCGCGTCCTGCGTGCCCTCCCCGGCCTCCGGGCCCTCGCCGAGGAGGGCGCGGATCGTCCGCATCGAGGCGACCACGCGGGCCCGGTCCGCCGCCGGAAGGTCCCGCAGCAGCGAGCCCGCGGCGTCCTGCGAGCGCTCCTCCAGCAGGTCCGCCGCCTCCCGGCCGTCCTCGGTCAGGGTGATGCGCTGGCGGCGGGGGTCCCGCTCGGACCGGCCGCGGCTGATCAGCTCGCGCTGCTCGAACCTCCCCAGCAGGCGGCTGAGATAGCCGGCGTCCAGCGACAGCGAGGAGCGCAGATCCGCGGCGTCCACCCGCTGGTGGTGGGCGAGTTCGTAGAGCACCCGGGCCTCGGTGAGGGTGAAGGGCGTGTACAGATGCCGGCCGTAGTCGAGCGCGCCGATCAGGTTCGTGTAGAAGCGGTTGAATCTGCGCAGCTCGCGGATGTCGGCCGCGGGGCGGGACGCCGCGCCGGGCGCCGTATCGGATGCCGTGCCGGTTGTCATCGTCGACCACCTCACCCTTGACTCAGTCAAGGATAAGCGGGTGGGGCCGGTCCGCGCACCCCCATTTCGCCGTTTGACCGCCGACGCAGACCGGTACGTACGACCTGAAGCGCACGAACACCCCCGCTCACACGATTCGCATCCTGAGAGAGGCCGGGCCGTGACACGCACGACCGTACGCATCGCCATGAACGGCGTGACCGGACGCATGGGGTACCGCCAGCATCTGGTCCGCTCCCTCCTCGCCCTGCGCGAACAGGGCGGCCTCGAACTGGCCGACGGGACGGTGATCTGGCCCGAGCCCGTGCTCGTCGGCCGCTCCCCGGACAAGCTGCGGGCACTGGCCGAACGCCACGGCCTCGCGGAGTGGAGCTGCGACCTCGACGCCGTACTGGCCGACGACTCCATCGCCGTCTACTTCGACGCCCAGGCCACCGCCGCCCGCCCCGAAGCCGCCAAGAAGGCCATCGCCGCCGGAAAGCACCTGTACGTCGAGAAGCCCACCACCGGCGACCTCGCGGGCGCCCTGGAACTGGCCCGGCTGGCCCGGGACGCCGGCGTCAAGAACGGCGTCGTCCAGGACAAGCTCTTCCTGCCCGGCCTGCGCAAACTCCGCCGCCTGATCGAGGGCGGCTTCTTCGGCCGGGTGCTGTCCGTACGGGGCGAGTTCGGCTACTGGGTCTTCGAAGGCGACTGGCAGCAGGCGCAGCGCCCCTCCTGGAACTACCGCGCCGAGGACGGCGGCGGCATCGCGGCCGACATGTTCCCGCACTGGGAGTACGTCCTGCACGAGCTGTTCGGCCCGGTGCGCACCGTCCAGGCGCGGATCACCACGCACATCCCGCGCCGCTGGGACGAGTCGGGCGCCCCGTACGACGCCACCGCCGACGACGCCGCATACGGCATCTTCGAGCTGGCCGGCGGCGTCGTCGCCCAGATCAACTCCTCCTGGGCGGTCCGGGTGCACCGCGACGAGCTGGTGGAGTTCCAGGTGGACGGCACCGAGGGCTCGGCCGTCGCCGGACTGCGCCGCTGCCGCGTCCAGCACCGCTCCACCACCCCCAAACCCCTGTGGAACCCCGATGTTCCGGCGTCCGAGCCGTTCCGCGACCAGTGGCAGGAGGTCCCCGACAACACCGCCTTCGACAACGGCTTCAAGGCGCAGTGGGAACTGTTCCTGCGGCACGTCGTCCGCGACGAGCCCTGGCGCTGGGACCTGGCCGCCGGCGCCCGGGGCGTCCAACTCGCCGAACTGGGGCGCCGCTCCTCGGCGGAGGGGCGTCGCCTGGACGTACCGGAGCTGAGCCTGTGAACGCGTCGGCCGCCGACCGGCCCCGCCCCGGGCCCGCGGCCGGCGCGACCCCGTCCGCGTCCCCTGACGGGGCGCGGCCCCCGCTGCGCTCCCGCACCGTCTACGCCGCCGCCCATGTGGTCGCCGATCCGCTCGCCGACACCCACCCGGACGGCCCGGCCGCCCTCGACTGGGACGCCACCCTCGCCTTCCGCCACCACCTGTGGTCGCACGGCCTGGGCGTGGCCGAGGCGATGGACACCGCACAGCGCGGCATGGGCCTGGACTGGGCCGTCGCCGCCGAGCTCATCCGGCGCTCCGGAGCCGAGGCCCGGGCGGCCGGCGGCCTGCTCGCCTGCGGAGCGGGCACCGACCAACTACCGCCCCAGGGTGCCACGTTGGCCGCTGTCCGGGCCGCCTACGAGGAGCAGCTCGCCCTCGTCGAGGACGCCGGCGCCCGGCCGGTCCTCATGGCGTCCCGCCAGCTCGCCGCGGCCGCGACCGGACCCGACGACTACCTGGAGCTCTACGGCGGCCTGCTGCGCCAGACCACCCGGCCGGTGATCCTGCACTGGCTCGGCCCGATGTTCGACCCCGCGCTGCACGGCTACTGGGGCAGCGCGGATCCCGACGCCGCCACAAGGACCCTCCTCGACCTGATCGCCGCACACCCCGGCAAGGTCGACGGCGTCAAGGTCTCCCTCCTGGACGCCGGGCGAGAGGTACGGCTGCGCCGCCGCCTCCCGGGGGACGTGCGCTGCTACACGGGCGACGACCTCCACTACCCCGAGCTGATCGCCGGCGACGACCACGGCTTCAGCCATGCCCTGCTGGGTGTCTTCGACCCGCTCGCTCCCCTGGCCGCCGACGCCGTACGCCGCCTCGACGACGCCCGGGGCCCCGAAGGCACCGCCGCGTTCCGCGCCGCCCTGGACCCCACGGTCGCCCTGGCCCGCCACCTCTTCCAGGCACCCACCCGCTACTACAAAACGGGGGTGGTGCTGCTGGCCTGGCTGGCGGGCCACCAGTCGCACTTCACCATGGTCGGCGGCCTGCAGTCGGCCCGCTCCCTGCCGCATCTGCACCGCGCCCACCAACTGGCCGACGCACTGGGCCTGTTCCCGGACCCCGAGCTGGCCGCCGCCCGGATGCGCGGCCTGCTCGCCGTCCACGGGATCGGCGACCCGGACGGAAGGACCGTGAGGCCCGTATGACCGCCGCCGACCCGACACCCCTCGACCGCCTGAGCCTCAATCAGGAGACCGTCAGGCAGTGGTCGCTGCCCGACCTCGCCAACGGATGCGCACGGGCGGGCGTTCGGGGCGTGGGCCTGTGGCGCGCCCCGGTGCGGGAGTACGGGGTGGCCGCGGCCGCCCGGCTCGTACGGGACGCCGGGCTGCGGGTCACCAGCCTGTGCCGCGGCGGGTTCTTCACCGCGGCGGACCCCGGTGAGCGGGCGGCGGCCCTGGACGACAACCGGGCGGCCCTCGACGAGGCGGCCGCCCTGGGGACCGGCACGCTCGTCCTGGTGTCCGGCGGGCTCCCGGCCGGCAGCCGGGATCTGCCCGGCGCCCGGCAGCGCGTCGCCGACGCGCTGGCCGAACTGGTCCCCTACGCCGTGGAGCGCGGTGTGCGGCTGGCGATCGAACCGCTGCACCCCATGTACGCGGCGGACCGCTGCGTGGTCTCCACGCTCGCCCAGGCGCTCGATCTCGCCGAGCGGTTCCCCGCCTACCAGGTGGGCGTCGTCGTGGACACCTACCACCTGTGGTGGGACGACACGGTCGGCGGGCAGATCGACCGCGCGGGCGGCGGGGGCGCCGACGGGGCGGCGGGCACGCGGATCGCGGCCTTCCAGCTCGCCGACTGGATCACCCCGCTGCCCGAGGGCGCCCTGCTGGGACGCGGGCAACTCGGCGACGGGGCGGTGGACCTGCGCTGGTTCCGGGAGCGGGTCGAGGCGGCCGGCTACCGGGGGCCGATCGAGGTGGAGATCTTCAACCCGGCGCTGTGGGCCCGGGACGGCGCCGAGGTGCTGGCCGAGGTGGTCGAGCGCTTCCGGACGCACGTCGTCCGGTGAACGAAGGGCGTACAACTGGTGACGGTGAAATAACTCTGCGGATGCGCGCAACCGTTGGCGGCCCCTGTCGGTCATAGCTGACGCTGGTTCCGACCGGGGAGGGATCCGGGGGGATCGGGGACCGGCGCGGAGGGGGAATCGAGGGGCCCGGCCATCGGACGGGCCCCTCGATGGAGCCCGGGCCATTCGGCGCCACCCGCGGCGAGGCGGCACCACGCGCGGTGTCGGACCCCGGCGGTACGGTCGGGGCATGGTCAACGCAGCCGTGGTCGAAGGGGTCCTGGAGCGGATCACCTACGCCAACGAGGAGAGCGGCTACACCGTCGCGCGCGTCGACACCGGCCGCGGCGCGGGCGATCTGCTGACGGTCGTCGGCGCGCTGCTCGGGGCGCAGGTGGGGGAGTCCTTGCGGATGGAGGGCCGCTGGGGCTCACACCCCCAGTACGGCAAGCAGTTCACCTGCGAGAACTACACCACGGTCCTGCCCGCCACCATCCAGGGCATCCGCCGCTATCTCGGCTCCGGCCTGGTCAAGGGAATCGGCCCGGTCTTCGCCGACCGCATCACCCAGCACTTCGGCGTGGACACCCTCGACATCATCGAGCGCGAGCCGGACCGCCTCATCGAGGTGCCGGGCCTGGGCCCCAAGCGCACCAAGAAGATCGCCGACGCCTGGGAGGAGCAGAAGGCCATCAAGGAGGTCATGGTCTTCCTCCAGGGCGTGGGGGTCTCCACCTCCATCGCGGTGCGGATCTACAAGAAGTACGGCGACGCCTCGATCTCCGTAGTACGCAACCAGCCCTACCGCCTCGCCGCGGACGTCTGGGGCATCGGCTTCCTGACCGCCGACCGCATCGCCCAGTCCGTCGGCATCCCCCACGACAGCCCGGACCGCGTCAAGGCGGGCCTGCAGTACGCCCTGTCGCAGTCCACCGACCAGGGCCACTGCTTCCTGCCCGAGGAGCAACTGATCGCGGACGCGGTGAAGTTGCTCCAGGTGGACACCGGCCTGGTCATCGACTGCCTGGCCGAGCTGGCCGCGGACCCGGAGGGCGTGGTCCGCGAGAAGGTGCCCGGCGAGGACGGCGCGGCGGTCACCGCCGTCTATCTGGTGCCCTTCCACCGCGCCGAGACCTCGCTGGCCGGCCGGCTGACCCGGCTGCTGCGGACGGACGAGGACCGGATGCCGGCGTTCCGGGACGTCGACTGGGACAAGGCGCTGGCGTGGCTGGCGCGCCGCACGGGCGCCGATCTGGCCCCCGAGCAGCAGCAGGCGGTCCGCCTGGCACTGACGCGGAAGGTCGCGGTGCTCACGGGCGGGCCGGGCTGCGGCAAGTCCTTCACGGTCCGCTCCGTGGTCGAGCTGGCCCGCGCCAAGAAGGCCAAGGTGGTGCTGGCGGCGCCCACGGGCCGGGCCGCCAAGCGGCTCGCGGAGCTGACCGGCGCGGAGGCGTCGACGGTCCACCGCCTCCTGGAGCTCAAGCCCGGCGGGGACGCCGCCTACGACGCCGACCGGCCGCTGGACGCCGACTTGGTGGTCGTCGACGAGGCGTCGATGCTGGATCTGCTGCTGGCCAACAAGCTCGTCAAGGCGGTGCCGCCGGGCGCCCATCTGCTGCTGGTGGGGGACGTCGACCAGCTGCCGTCGGTGGGCGCCGGCGAGGTGCTGCGGGACCTGCTGGCCGAGCCCGGCCCGGTGCCCGCCGTCCGGCTGACCCGGATCTTCCGGCAGGCCCAGGAGTCCGGCGTGGTCACCAACGCCCACCGGATCAACTCCGGCGTCCCCCCGCTCACGACCGGACTGGCCGACTTCTTCCTGTTCGTGGAGGAGGACAATGAAGAGGCCGGACGGCTGGCCGTCGATGTCGCGGCCCGCCGGATCCCCGCGAAGTTCGGCCTGGACCCGCGCCGGGACATCCAGGTGCTGACCCCGATGCACCGCGGCCCGGCCGGTGCGGGCGCCCTGAACGGCCTGCTCCAGCAGGCGGTCACCCCCGCCCGCCCCGATCTGCCCGAGCGCCGCTTCGGCGGCCGCGTCTTCCGCGTCGGGGACAAGGTCACCCAGATCAGAAACAACTACGAAAAGGGCCGCAACGGCGTCTTCAACGGGACGGTGGGCGTGGTCACGGCGCTGGACTCCGACGAGCAGCGGCTGACGGTGCTCACCGACGAGGACGAGGAGGTCCCCTACGACTTCGACGAACTCGACGAACTCGCGCACGCCTATGCCGTGACGATCCATCGCTCGCAGGGTAGTGAGTATCCAGCGGTGGTGATTCCGGTCACCACAAGTGCCTGGATGATGCTGCAGCGCAATTTGTTGTATACCGCCGTGACCCGGGCGAAGCGCCTGGTGGTGCTGGTCGGCTCCCGCAGGGCCCTCGGGCAGGCCGTACGCACGGTATCCGCCGGTCGGCGGTGTACGGCGCTGGCTCACCGGCTCGCCGGGGCGATGTGATGTCACTCCTCTTTCTCAATCGGGGCGAAAGGGAGCAGGATGGACACTCGCGCGGCACTGAGTGCCGTAATGAGGCCCTATGGCCGACCCCGAGTGCACATCCAAGGTCCAAATGGGGGAAGGTATAGGCAGTCAGGGCACCTCGAAGAAGAGGCACAACGTCGGTGAGGGATGACGTGAGCGACAACTCTGTAGTACTGCGTTACGGGGACGGCGAATACAGCTACCCGGTCGTCGGCAGCACCGTCGGCGACAAGGGCTTCGATATCTCGAAGCTGCGCGCCCAGACCGGTCTGGTGACCCTGGACTCCGGTTACGGCAACACCGCGGCATATAAATCCGCGATCACCTATCTCGACGGTGAGCAGGGAATTCTTCGTTACCGCGGGTATCCGATCGAGCAGCTCGCAGAGCGCAGCACGTTCGTCGAGACCGCGTACCTCCTGATCAACGGCGAGCTGCCCACCGTCGATCAGCTGTCGGCCTTCAAGCAGGACATCACGTACCACACCCTGCTCCACGAGGACGTCAAGCGCTTCTACGACGGCTTCCCCCGGGACGCCCACCCGATGGCGATGCTGTCCTCGGTCGTCAGCGCGCTGTCGACGTTCTACCAGGACAGCCACAACCCGTTCGACGAGCAGCAGCGCCACATCTCCACGATCCGGCTGCTGGCCAAGCTCCCGACGATCGCGGCGTACGCCTACAAGAAGTCGGTCGGCCACCCGGTCGTCTACCCGAGCAACGACCTCGGGTACGTCGAGAACTTCCTGCGGATGACCTTCTCGGTGCCCGCCGCCCAGTACGACCTCGACCCGGTCGTGGTCGGTGCCCTGGACAAGCTGCTGATCCTGCACGCCGACCACGAGCAGAACTGCTCGACCTCCACGGTCCGCCTGGTCGGTTCCTCGCAGGCGAACCTCTTCGCCTCGATCTCGGCCGGCATCAGCGCCCTGTGGGGCCCCCTGCACGGCGGCGCCAACCAGTCCGTGCTGGAGATGCTGGAGGGCATCCAGCGCGACGGCGGCGACGTCGACTCCTTCATCCGCAAGGTGAAGAACAAGGAAGACGGCGTGAAGCTCATGGGCTTCGGGCACCGCGTCTACAAGAACTTCGACCCCCGGGCGAAGATCATCAAGGCGGCGGCGCACGATGTCCTCTCCGCGCTCGGCAAGTCCGACGAGCTGCTGGACATCGCCCTGAAGCTGGAGGAGCACGCGCTGTCCGACGACTACTTCGTCGAGCGCAAGCTCTACCCGAACGTGGACTTCTACACCGGTCTGATCTACCGGGCGATGGGTTTCCCCACCGAGATGTTCACCGTGCTCTTCGCGCTCGGCCGACTGCCCGGCTGGATCGCCCAGTGGCACGAGATGATCAAGGAGCCCGGCTCCCGCATCGGCCGCCCGCGGCAGATCTACACCGGCGCCGTCGAGCGCGACTTCGTGCCGGTCGAGCAGCGCTGACGGCCGCCGGCCGCCGCTGCCCCGGATAGACGAAAGCGCCCCGCCTCCGGATCCCCCCACGGGTCCAGAGTGCGGGGCGCTTCCCATATCCCGGTTGGATTCCCCCCACGGGATCCGTCCGGGCGCTTCGGGTTGCACCGCGCTCTGCCGGGACGCGCACATCGGGAGGGCCGCTCAAAGCTCCCCGGGCACGTCGCCCCGGCTACGCGTAGCCGGGCACGATCCCCCAAGATCGACACGGCTGTCGCAGTGCAAGCCCCGCCGGGGTGCCTGCACTGCCCGGTTAGACTCGCGACCCCCCTCAATGGTTACGTTCCGATGAGTGTGATCTGGGTCTCTTGCCATATGCGGGCGAATGCGGTCAAGGGCCACGATCTGGAGATCGGAGCCCGGGGGTATGGGTGTTGTGCCCCGAGGTGGGGGCGTTGTGCCAGTTGTAAAGGCTGTGTGAATGTTCTTGATCGTGGACCGGGGTGCGGGCCGCCGCTGACGGTACCCGTACCGCCAGCGGCGATCAGGCGTCAGGCGCCCTGGCTCACGAGCTCATAGCCGGCCTCGTCGACGGCCGCCCGCACGGCCTCCTCGTCCAGGGGGGCCTTGGAGGTCACGGTCACCAGGCCGGTGGCCGCGACCGCCTGCACCGAGCTGACACCGGCGATCTCGCCGATCTCGGACGACACCGCACCCTCGCAGTGGCCGCAGGTCATGCCGGTGACCTTGTACGTGGTGGTCACCTCGCCGACCTGGACGTCGGTGCCACCGGAGTGGCAGGAGCCTTCGGGGGTGCAGCAGGAGCTGTTCTCGTTCATGGGGGAATCTCCTTGTGGTGCCGGTGTCTGGTGCGGCTGTCCGGTGCCGGTCTGCGGTGCCGAGCCGTGGGGCGAGGTCTTCCGTATGCCGGCGACTGCCGGAGTGTCGCATGGTGGCGCACGGGGTCCCGGCGGCCGCCGGTGTCCCGACCCTGGACACTGTATACCCCTAGGGGGTATCGATTCCAGTGTCTCGCCACGCCCACCGCGTTGCCGAGCGCCGCACCCCGCGCCAGCCTTGGGTTACGGACTCGGGGCGGATCCGAGGAGGCGGCCGGATGGACGTACTCGCCCTCTACGGCCTGCTGGTGCTCACCACGCTGCCGCCACTGGTCCCCAACTCCGCCCTGCTGGTCTCCGCCGGCGTGCTCGCCTCCCGCGGCGAACTCTTCCTGCCCCAGGTCCTGCTGGTCGTGGCGGGCAGCGCCCTGCTGGGAGACCTGGTGATGTACCTCGCCGCACGGCGGTTCGGCGAGCCCGTACGCGCCTGGATGCGCCGCAACCCGCGCCGCCGGGCGCTGCTGGAGTGGACCTCCCAGCGGATCCAGCGCTACGGCGTGCCGTTCGTGATCGTCGTGCGGTTCCTGCCCAGCGGCCGGATCGCCGGGGCGCTGGCCTCCGGGGTGCTGCGCTACCCGCTGCGCAGGTACGCGCTCGGCGCCGGTATCGCCGAGGTCACCTGGGCGACGTACTCCGTCGGCCTCGGCTACCTCGGCAGCGCGGTCGCCGGCAACCGCCTCTACGCCGCCGCGGTCGGCCTGGGCGTCTCCTGCGCAGTCGCCGCGGTGGGCGGGGCGATCCAGTGGGCCGCCCGCCGCCGGGCGCTGCGGCAGCGGCCCGAGGGGAGCGGCGAGCGGGACGGCGAGGGGCGCGACGACCGGACCTCGCCGACCGCGGCGGCCTGAACACGGCAGCCCGGGGCGCCCCGGCACCTTCGTGGCCTGCGGATCCGCGGCGGGCGGGGCGATTGTCAGTGGCCGGCCGTACAGTTCAGGCATGGAGCGATTACGGAGAGTGATGAAGTGGGCGCGGGAGCTGTGCGGCGCCCTCCTGCCACCGGCCCGTCACCCGACTGGCCGACCGGACCGTCGGCGGTGTGCCGCGCCGCCGGTGGACCGCGGAGGGGTCGGTAGGCGGTCGGGGTCAACGAAGGAGGTTGAGGCCGGCGGCGGTGGTGCACAGGAGCACCAGGCGGTCGAAGAGGACCTGGTCGATCCGGCGCACCAGAGCCCGCCCGAGGAGCGCCCCGACCGGCACGGCGCACACCAGCACCGCGTCCAGCGCGAGGCCGTCGGACGTGAGCAGCCCCATCCCGATGCTGAACGGCAGCTTGAAGAGATTGACCAGGAGGAAGAACCACGCCCCCGTCCCCAGGAATCCGAGCATCGTGAAGCCCGCGGACAGCAGATAGAGCGACATCGCCGGACCGCCCGCGTTGGCGACCATGGTGGCGAATCCGGCGACGAGCCCGAAGAACAGGGTGCGGGCATACGCGCGGCGGCCGGCCGGCGCGCCGGAATCCCGAGCCGCGGCCCGCCCGGTGTCCGCCTCCAGCGCCGCACCCGGCCCGCTGCCGGGGACGGCCGCAGCCGCTGCCCCGCGGGCGCGGTCACCGGCACGGCGTGCGCGCCGTCGCCGCCAGAGGTGGTGCAGCGCGATCGTCAACAGCAGTGCGCCGATCGTGCGGCGGATGGCGTCGTCACCGGTTCCGGCGACGAACACGGCACCGAGCAGCACCCCGGCCGCCACCGACGGCAGCAGCCGCAGCAGCGCGGGCCAGTCGGTGTGCGCGCGGTAGGCGCGGACGGCCAGTACGTCCCCGACAAGGAGCAGCGGAAGCAGGACGCCGGTGGACTCCCTGGCGGGCAGTACGGCGGCGAAGAGGGCGACGCTCAGCGCGCCGACACCGCTGACGGCGGTCTTGGAGACCCCCACCAGCAGCGCGGCGCACACCAACGTGCAGAGCGGGACGACCCCGAGGCCGCTCACGCGTCCAGGGCCACCGGGCCGGCCGTGCCGCGGACGTCCGCGACGGCGACCGGCTCGCCGGTTCGCCGCGAACGCTCGCAGGTCTCGGCGACATACAGCGCCTCCAGGGCCTCCGCGGGCGGGCAGGGGTTCGCCGCCCGGCCGGCGGCGACCTCGGTGAACACGCCCAGCTCGGTGACGTAGGCGGCGTGGAAGCGCTCCATGAAGGTGGCGTAGGGGTCGGCCGCCCGCCGCCAGGACAGCCGCGGCTCCGCGGACGGCAGCGGCGCACGGTCGTCGAGGCCGACGAAGCGGGCGCCCTCGGAGCCGCAGACCTCCAGTCGGACGTCATGGCCCGCGCCGTTGTAGCGGGTCGCGGTGACGGTCGCCAGGGTGTCGTCGTCGAAGCGCAGCAGCGCCGCGCAGGTGTCGACGTCGTCGCCGTCGGCGAAGAAGGACGCGCCGCGGTTGGCGCCCTGGGCGTAGACCGAGACCACCTCGCGGCCGGTCAGCCAGCGCAGGATGTCGAAGTCGTGGATGGAGCAGTCCCGGAACAGCCCGCCGGAGGTGGGGATGTACCCGGCCGGCGGCGGAGTCCGGTCGCTGGTGCAGGCGCGCAGCGTGTGCAGCCAGCCCAGCTCGCCGGACCGCAGCGCCGCGCGCGCGGCGCGGTAGCCGGCGTCGAAGCGGCGCTGGAAGCCGATCTGCACGGGCACGGTGCCGGCCTGCGCCCGCTCCACCACCCCGATGGTGCCCGGGACGTCCAGCGCCACCGGCTTCTCGCAGAAGACCGGCACGCCGGCGTCCAGGGCCTGGTGGATCAGTGCGGCGTGCGCGCTGGTCGCGGCGGTGATCACCACGCCGTCCAGGCCCTCCGCGTACATCTGGGCGATGCTCGCGGCGGCGCGTACGCCGAGGGTGTCCGCCAGCGCGGCGGCCCGCGCGGTCTCGGCGTCCGCGACCACGAGGTCGGTGACGCCCGGGACGCTCTGCAGGGTCGCGGCGTGGAACGCGCCGATGCGTCCGGTACCGATGAGGCCGATCTTCATGCTCGGTCCTTCCAGTGAGGGGAGAGCCAGAGAGGGAGAGCCAGAGAGGGAGAGCCAGAGAGGGAGAGCCAGAGAGGGAGAGCCAGAGAGGGAGAGCCAGAGAGGGGGAGAACCAAGAAGGGGGAGAGAGGGATTGGAACGGTCCAACATCGCCGTTCCGGGCACCCTGCATGTCCGGATGTCCGCATGTCAACCCTTGCGCAGGGGTGCAAGGAGGTCCAGGGCTGTGCGCGTTGACGCCTCCCCGCCCCGATGGAAGGATCCCCCTTCATGGAACGGTCCAACGACCCCGCCGGCGGCCGAGGCGGGCGCCCTCCGACGATCCGCGGCGTCGCCGAGCGGGCCGGCGTCTCCAAGTCGCTGGTGTCGCTGGTGCTGCAGGGCTCCCCGCGGGTCAGCGACGCCAAGCGGCAGGCCGTACTGGACGCCATCGACGAGCTCGGCTACCGGCCGAACGCCGCCGCCCGCAGCCTCGTCGCGCGCCGTACCCACACCGTCGGCGTGCTGCTGAACGACATGCGCAACCCCTGGTTCGTCGAGGTCCTCGACGGCCTCGACTCGCTGCTGCAGGCGCACGGCCTGCGGATGCTGATGGCCGACGGCCGGCTCGACCGACGGGCCGGACAGGACTTCGCCCGCACCTTCCAGGAGCTGCGGGTCGACGGCCTCGTCGTCGTCGGCACGCTCCCGGACACCGACGGGCTCGCCGAGGTCGCCGAGCGACTGCCCACGGTCATCGCGGGAAACCACGGACCGCGGCTGCCGCGCGTCGACATCGTCGCCAACGACGACGAGCGCGGCGCCCGCCTCGCCACCGAGCACCTGCTCTCCCTCGGCCACCGCCGGATCGCCCACATCGCCGGCCAGGGACTCGTCGGCGAGCTGCGCCGGCGCGGCTTCGAGGCCGCCCTGCGCGCCCACGGCCGGGCGGCGGCGGACGCCGTCGTGGAGCCCGGCGACGGGACCGAGGAGGGCGGCTACCGGGCCGCGGTGCGGCTGCTCAACCCCTCGCGCGGCGCCGAACGCCCCACCGCGGTCTTCGCGTTCAACGACATATCCGGCGTCGGCGCGCTCTCCGCCGCCCAGGAACTGGGGCTGTCCGTGCCCGCCGACCTCTCCCTGGTCGGCTACGACAACACCTACCTCGCCCGCATCCGGCACCTTTGGCTGAACTCGGTGAACAACGCCAGCCACGAGGTCGGCCGCCGGGCGGCCCGCTGCCTGCTGGACCGGATGGACCGCCCGGACACCCCGGCCGCCCACCAACTCGTCGCACCGGAACTGGAGACCAGAGGCTCCACGGCACCACCGCGGGCCGCCTGACGGGCCGAGCCGCCCGACGCTTGCGGGCCGCCCGAGGCTTGCGGGCCGACCGACGCTTGCGGGCCGACCGCGCGCCCCTGCGCCGCCCCGGCCTAGGCCCCGTCCGGCGGAGCGGGTGCAGCCGGCGCGGCGGACCGCGGGGCGCCGCCGCCCCGGCCCGACCGCGCGCCCCCGGCCGACGGCTCGCCCCGCAGCTCGCGGTCCACCGCCCGCAGCAGCGTCAGCAGCATGCCGTTCAACGGCGTCGCGATACCGTGCCGTTCGCCCGCCCGGACCACCGCGCCCGTGATGAACTCCTGCTCCATCGGGCGGCCCGCGAGCCGGTCGTAGAGCATCGAGGAGCCGCCCTCCGGAGGCGCCGTGGCGTACAGCTCCAGGGTCCTGGTGATGTCCTCGTCACCGATGTCCGTGCCCTCCGCCCGGGCCACGGCGGCTGCCTCGGACAGCAGGTCACGGGTGAGCGCGACCATCTCGGGGTGGGCGAGGACCCCGATCCGCTGCTGGAGCAGGGCGGTGATCGGGTTGGCCGCGAGGTTGGTGAACAGCTTGCGCCAAGCGGCCGTGGCGAAGTCGCGCACCGGGTGCACCCGCAGCCCGGTGCCGTCGAACGCGGCGGCGAACCGTGCGCCCAACGGGCCCTCGGGGACGTGCAGCTCGCTGGCGACGTGGTGCAGGATCCGGCCGGGCGCGGTGCGCTCCGCCGAGATGTAGACGACGGTGGGGAGGACGCCGGTGCCCCTGGGGACGAGCGGAGCGACGCGTTCCTCCTGGTCGATGCCGTTCTGGAGCACCGCGACGGCGGTTCCCGGACCGCACAACCGCCGCAGCCAGCCCTCGGCGCCCGCGGTGTCCTGTGCTTTGGTGGTCAGCAGCACCCAGTCGACCGGCGCCACCTGCGCCGGATCGGTCGCGATCCGCACCGGCGCGGACCGGACCTCGCCGCCGCTCTCGACGGTGAGGCTCCGCAGCGGGCTGCGTACGCACAAGGTCACGTCGAGGCCGGCCCACCCGGCGAGGGCGGCGGTATAGCCGCCGATCGCGCCGGCGCCGATCACCGCGATCCGGGCGGGCGCCGCGGGCCGGGGATTCTGGGGCATACCACGATCGTAGAACCACTGCGCGCGCCGGGACACGCGCGATCCGGGCCCCGGCGCCGGGCGGCGGCGCCGGGGCCCGGGGGCCTGTTCAGGCGGCGTCAGCGCCGGCCACGCTGACCGGGCCGCTGGGCCACCCACGCTCTGACCGTGTCGGCGAACCAGTACGGTTTTCCGCCCTCGACCAGATCCGGTTCCGGCAGCAGCCCGTGCTTGCGGTACGAGCGCACGGTGTCCGGCTGCACCTGGATGTGCGCGGCGATCTCCTTGTACGACCAGAGCCTGCGGTCGGTCATTTCCGTCACCTCCTGAGCGCCGTACGCAGGGGCGGCCCGGGGGAGCCGTCGGGGGCCGCGTACGGCCTGGTGATCACTCACCCTGTGCCCGGACAACGACACCGAGTGACCGCCGGGGAGGGGCTGTTGATCGACTGTGACGGAAGGCCCGCGCAACGGTGACAGCCGTGACGGGGCGGGGACGGCGGCGACGAGGTGGAGACGGCGGTGACGGGGCGGGGACGGCGGGGACGGTGGCGACGAGGCGGCACGGACCTCTCCGTCAGCGGACAGAGGTCTCCTGGACCGTGTCCTCGGCCTCCTCGGCCTCCCCAGCCCCGGCCCCGGCCGCCCGCCGCAGCTCATGCTCCAGATCCTCCAGCGCCAGCCCCTTCGTCTCCGGCGCGTACCGCTTACAGAAGGCCAGGGACACCACGCACATCACGCCGAAGAACCAGAAGGTGACACTGGCTCCGGCCAGATCGAGCAGCACCGGAAAGACCAGCGCCACCGCGAAGTTGACCAGCCACATCACGAACACCGCCGCGCCCATGGCCAGTCCGCGGACCCGGAGCGGGAACATCTCGGCGAGCAGCAGCCACACCCCGGTGTTCAACGTGGCCTGCATGAAGGCCATGTAGAGCACCATCAGACACAGGACGAGAACGCTGACGGCGGTGGAGTGCGGGAGGTGGAAGGACGCCCCGAGCAGGGCGAGCGAGACCGTCATCCCGGCCAGCCCCGTGATCAGCATCGGCCGCCGCCCGACCCGGTCGATCAGGGACATCCCGATCGCGGTGGCCAGGACGGAGATCGCCCCGACGGCGATGGTCGCGGTGATCGCGGCGCCGGTGCCCAGCCCCGTCGACGCCAGGATCTTCGGCGCGAAGTACACCACCGCGTTGACACCGGTGATCTGCTGGACCGCGGCCAGCCCGATGCCCACCAGCAGCAGGCGCCGCACCCAGGGCGTACGCAGCTGCTGCCAGGCGCCGCGCTGCGCACCCGCCTCCAGGCTGCGGGCCCGGTCGATACGGGCCAGTTCGGCGGGGACGTCCTCGGCGGGCAGCGTCCGGCGCAGCACCTCGGCCGCGTCGTCCTGCCGCCCCTTGCCGATGTACCAGCGCGGGGTGTCGGGCAGGAAGAACAGGCCGACGAACAGCGCCACCGCGGGCAGCGCGGCAAGGCCCAGCATCCAGCGCCATGCCTCCCACCGCGCCAGCACGGCATTGATCAGGTAGGCCAGCAGCTGACCGCTGACGATCATCAGCGAGTTGAAGGAGACCAGCCGGCCGCGAATGTGCGGGGGCGCGATCTCGGAGAGGTAGAGCGGGGTGATGACGGAGGCGCTGCCGACGGCGAGGCCGAGGACGAAACGCGCCACCGTCATGACGGCGACCGTGGGGGAGAGCGCCACCGCCAGCGCGCCGCCGATGAACACGGCGCCCGCCCACAGCAGGGAGTCGCGCCGGCCCAGCGCGTCGGACATCCGGCCGCCGATCAGCGAGCCGAAGGCCGCCCCGATCAGCAGCGCGCTGGTGATGACGCCCTCGCCCAGGGACGTGAGGCCGAAGTGGACCTCCATGAAGGGGAGGGCGCCGGAGATCACCCCGGTGTCGTAGCCGAAGAGGGCGCCGCCGAGCGCGGCGATGGCGGCGATGGCGACGATGAAGCGCGTGGCGCGGCGGGAGCGCGGGCCGACATGCGGGTCGGCGGACGCCGCCTGGCTGGTCGGAGCGGCCATCGTCAGCTCCGGCCCGTACGGGTGGTCAACCCGTCGCCCAGCGAGGACGGTTCGGGCGCCGGGACAGCGCCGCGGACCGGTAGGGAGCGTCGCGGGGCGGCGCCTCGGGCGAGGTGCACGGTACGGCGAAGCGGAACGGCGTCCGGCGCGGAATGCATGTACGGGGCCTTTCGACGGATCAGAAGCGAGCGGATACGTGACGAGGAACGGGCGGCACGACACAGCACCCCAGCGGCGCGGTACGGCACGTCGCGGGAGCGCGGACACCGCACCTCAGCGGCGCGGCGCGACACCAGCCGCCACACGGGCTCCGGGAGGGGGCCGCCGCCGCCCCTATCGGTACAGCGCCGGCCGCTCGATCAGCTCGACCGCCACCCGCTCGCCGCTGGCCTGGGCGAGCACGCCCGCCTCGCACACCGCGGCCGCCGCATAGCCGTCCCAGCAGCTGGGGCCCTCGACCTCGCCGCGCCGGGTGGCGTTCACCCAGCGCTGCACCTGGCGGTCGTACGCCTCCTCGAAGCGCTCCACGAACCCCGGGGGGACGGCACCGCCCCAGCGGCCGGCCGCGTTGGTGAACACCCCGTGGTCGTCGCCGATCCTGGCGGTGCCGTTCTCGCAGACCGCCTCGCAGCCGACCTGGTAGCCGAAGCCGCAGTTGACGAAGATCTCGGTGTCCACGACCTGGCCGCCCGCGGTCTCGAAGAGCACCAGCTGGGGGTCGCTCAGGCCCTCGGGCGCGTTCCCGGTGGGCGCCGGACGCAGCACCCGTACCGCCGTGATCTCCTCCTCCAGCAGCCAGCGGGTCACATCGATCTCGTGCACCACCGAGTCGTTGATCATCATCGCGTTGGTGAAGCCGGGCGGGGTGTCGGCGTTGCGGTGCTTGTTGTGCAGCATCAGCGGGCGGCCGTAAGTTCCCTGGTCCAGAAGGGACTTGAGGGCGCGGTAGTCGGCGTCGTAGCGGCGCATGAAGCCCACCTGCACGCGGCGGTGGCCCAGCGCCTGCTCGGCTTCCAGAACGCGCAGCGCGGAGGCGGCGTCCGGCGTCAGCGGCTTCTCGCACAGTACGGGCAGATCGCGCGCGAAGGCTTCCAGGAGCGCGGCCTCGTGCGCGGGGCCCGGCGAGGCGATGAGCACGGCGTCCACCGAGGGGTCGTCCATGGCGGCGGCGGGGTCGGTGTAGGGGGTGCACCCCTCGATGCCGTCGGCGAGATGCTTGACCCGTGCCGCGTCGATATCGACCACCGCCGCCACCCGGGCGCCACTGATCACCTCGTTGATCCGGCGGACGTGATCGGCGCCCATCCGGCCCGTGCCGATGACCGCCACGCCGAGCGTTCCGTACGAAGTCATGTCGTCCTCAAGTCCTTACGTGCTTCAGAGTGCTACAGAGCGTGATGTACTCTGGGAACAGATTACTCTCCGTAATCGTTGCCGGAGATATAAGGAGGCGTCACAAGGCGAACACAGGCGAGTGCGGACGAGTGCAGCTGACGCCACGAAGGCCCACCGAACGCGAACAGGCCCACCGAACGCGAGGACCTACGCCTACGCAGGGGCGCCTCAGGCACCTCAGGCGCCGCAGGACCGCAGGAAGCGGCGCGTGCGCTCGGCGATGGGGAAGGGCTGGTCGGGCGGGCAGGGGTACATGTCCTGCTCGACGATGGCGAAGAGGTCGACGTCCAGCTCCTGCGCGGCCTCCAGGACGGGTGGCAGTGCGGGCACGCCGAGCGGCGGTTCGCACATCACGCCCTGCTGGACGGCCGGGCCGAACGGCGTGCCCTTGGCCACGACGTCGCTGAGGATGTCCGGGTCGACCTGCTTGAGGTGGAGGTAGCCGATCCGCTCGCCGTAGGTGCGGATCAGCTTGACGCTGTCGCCGCCGCAGTAGGCGTAGTGGCCGGTGTCCAGGCAGAGGTTGACCAGGTCGGAGTCGGTCACGTGCAGGAACCGCTCGACGTGCTCCTCGGTGTCGATGTGGGTGTCGGCGTGCGGGTGCACGACGATCTCCAGCCCGAACTCGTCCTGCACGCGCTTGCCCAGCCGCTCCATGCCGGTCGTCAGGTGCTTCCACTGCTCGACGGTCAGCTCGCGCGGTTCGAGCTCCTCGGCGGTCTTGTCGTCCCGCCAGAAGGACGGGATGACGACCAGGTGCTTGGCGCCCATGGCCTTGGTGAGGGTGGCGACTTCGGAGACGTGCGCCCAGGTCCTGTCCCAGACGGACGGGCCGTGGTGCATCGAGGTGAAGATCGTGCCGGCCGAGACCTTCAGGCTGCGGCGGGCGATCTCCTCGTGCAGGACGGCGGGGTCGGTGGGCAGGTAGCCGTAAGGGCCGAGCTCGATCCACTCGTAGCCGGCCTCGGCGACCTCGTCCAGGAAGCGCCGCCAGGGGACCTGCTGGTCGTCGTCGGGGAACCACACCCCCCATGAGTCGGGGGCGGAACCGACGCGGATGCGGTCCAGAACGCGGGGGGCGGCATGGGGAACGGTCATGCTGCGGCTCTCCTCTCGCCGGTCGGCGGTGACCGGGAGGCGCTGGGCGGGTTGTGGGGCACAGCCTCTCTGGCACCCCGGAGAGTGTCAAGACTTCGTCCTGACATAAGGACTTAAGGACTTTGTTGCGGCGCGGGGCGTGGGGGTGTGGTGGGGGCGTGGGGCGTGGCGGGGGAGTGCATCGGGTGGCGATTCCGGGGGCGCCCCCGAGGGGCGCCTAGCCGCCACCCCTAGGGGTGCCTCGCCGCCGCCCCCCAGAGGTGCCTCGTCGCCGCCCCCGGAGGTGGCTCTCTCAATTCTTAACGTCAGAATGTAAGGACAAACTGTTGACAGGGTCTGATGCGCACCGTTAGACCTTTCCTCAGAGCCGAACCCGCCGAACCCGGCGAACCACTCGTCGAACCCGGCGAACCACCCGTCGAACCCGCCGACCCGCTCGGCGGACCCGCCGTACCCGCCGCGCCGGCCGACCCGAAGGGGCGCATATGACCGAGCCGTACGACCTGATCACCATGGGCCGCATCGGAGTGGACATCTATCCGCTGCAGACCGGTGTGCCGCTGGCGCAGGTGGAGACGTTCGGCAAGTTCCTCGGCGGTTCGGCCACCAATGTCGCGGTGGCCGCCGCCCGGCTCGGGCGCCGCAGCGCGGTCGTCAGCCGCACCGGGTGCGATCCGTTCGGGGACTACGTCCATCAGGCGCTGCGCGAGTTCGGGGTGGACGACCGGTGGGTGACCGGCGTCGACGAGTATCCGACGCCGGTCACCTTCTGCGAGATCTTCCCGCCGGACGACTTCCCGCTCTACTTCTACCGCCGGCCCAAGGCCCCCGACCTGGTCATCCACCCCGAGGAACTGGATCTCGACGCCATCAAGGCGGCCCGGATCTTCTGGATCACCGGTACGGGGCTGTGCGAGGAGCCCAGCCGCGGCGCCACCCTCGCCGCGCTGGAGGCCCGCGCCAAGGCCGGTACGACCGTCTTCGACCTGGACTGGCGGCCGATGTTCTGGGGCGGCGAGGGCGGCGCCTCCGGGGACGGCGGGGCGAGCGGCGCCGCGGCGATGGCCACCGCCCGCCCGTATTACGAAGCGGCCCTGCGGCACGCCACCGTGGCGGTCGGCAACGTCGACGAGGCCGAGGTCGCCACCGGAGTGCGCGAGCCGAAGGAGTCCGCCCGGGCGCTGCTGGAGATGGGCGTGGAGCTCGCCGTCATCAAGCAGGGCCCCAAGGGCGTGCTCGCCGTCCACCGCGACGGCCGCATCGCCGAGGTCCCGCCCACCCCCGTCGAGGTCGTGAACGGGCTCGGCGCCGGCGACTCGTTCGGCGGGTCGCTGTGCCACGGGCTGCTCTCCGGCTGGGAGTTGGAGCCGATGATGCGGTACGCCAACGCCGCCGGCGCCATCGTCGCCTCCCGTCTGGCCTGCTCCTCCGCCATGCCCACGGCCGACGAGGTCGAGGCGTTCCTCGCGGGGCGGTAGTTGCCCACGGCCGCGGCCCGCCGGCCGGTCGGCGACGGCGCGGTCCCGCGCCACCCCCCCACCTGTGCACTCAAGAAGGTGAGTTGAGCCTTGACCCCTCGGATCAGTGACCTCGCGACGCTGCGGGCCCGGCACCCCGAAGCCGTCGCGGAGGCCGCCGCGCGCCGCGCCCGTCGCCCGCTCCTCGGCGACAGCGGCCGGCTGATGATCGTCGCCGCCGATCATCCGGCCCGCGGCGCGCTCGCCGTCGGTGACCGGCAGCTCGCCATGGCCAACCGTCTCGACCTGCTCGAACGCCTGGTCCTGGCGCTGTCGCGGCCCGGTGTGGACGGGGTGCTGGCCACCGCGGACATCCTGGAGGACCTGCTGCTGCTCGGCGCCCTGGAGGGCAAGGTGGTGATGGGCTCGATGAACCGGGGCGGCATCGCGGGCGCCTCGTTCGAGATGGACGACCGGTTTACGGGCCATCGGCCGCAGGACCTCGCCCGGCTCCGCTTCGACGCGGGCAAGCTGCTACTGCGGATCGACTACGACGACCCGGGCTCGCTGACCACGATGGAGGCCACCGCCCGCGCCATCGACGAGATGGCCGCGCGCCAACTGCCCGTCTTCGTCGAGCCGTTCCTCTCCTCCCGGATAGACGGCAGGGTCCGCAACGACCTCAGCCCCGAGGCGGTGACCCGCTCCGTCGCCATCGCCTCCGGCCTCGGCGGCACCTCCGCCTACACCTGGCTCAAGCTGCCGGTCACCGACGACGCCGACGCGATGGCGCGGGTCTGCGAGACCACCACCCTGCCGACGGTGCTGCTCGGCGGCGACATCGGCAGCACCGTCCAGGACCAGGAGGCCGCCTACGAGAAGTGGCGCAAGGCGCTGCGGCTGCCGACCGTGCAGGGCCTGGTCGTCGGGCGCTCCCTGCTCTACCCGGCCGACGGGGACGTCGCGGCCGCCGTGGACACCGCCGTGGGCCTGCTGTGAGCCGGGGGACCTCCCCGCCGCCGGTGCCCCCGGGCGGAGTCCGGGGGAGAACGACGAGGTACTGCACACACCGCGATTTCCGCAGGAGACTCGATACATGAGCAAGGTGAGCACGGAATTCCACCTGAGGGCCGGTGAGGCGGCCGCGGGACCCTACGCGCTGGACATCGACCCGGAACGGGCCGGCTGGGGCTACTCCTCGCTGCGCGTGCTGGAGCTGCCGCCCGGTGGCCACCACTCCTTCGCCACCGGAGACAGCGAATGGATCGTGCTGCCGCTGTCCGGCGGCTGCACGGTGCTGACCGACGACGCCGGGGCCTTCGAACTCACCGGACGGGAGAGCGTGTTCAGCGGCGTCACCGACTTCGCCTACGTCCCCAGGGACGCGCAGGTGCGGATCGCCAGTGGGGCGGGCGGGCGCTTCGCGCTCACCGGGGCGCGCTGCGAACGCCGCCTGCCCGCCCGCTACGGCGCCGCCCGTGATGTCCCCGTCGAGCTGCGCGGCACCGGCAACTGCTCCCGCCAGGTCAACAACTTCGGGGCTGCCGGCACCTTCGAGTGCGACCGGCTGATCGCGGTGGAGGTGCTCACCCCGGGCGGCAACTGGTCGTCCTATCCGCCGCACAAGCACGACGAGTGCCGCCCGGGGGAGGAGAGCGAGCTGGAGGAGATCTACTACTTCGAGATCGCGCCGGCGCACGGCACGGACGGCGTCGGGTACCAGCGCGTCAGCCCCTCGGGGCACGGGCGCGGTACGGACGTGCTCGCCGAGGTCCGCGGCGGTGACGCGGTGCTGATCCCCGACGGCTGGCACGGCCCGTCCATCGCCGCCCCCGGACACACCATGTACTACCTCAACGTCATGGCCGGGCCCGGCGAGACCCGCGAGTGGCTGATCTGCGACCACCCCGACCACGGCTGGATCCGCGGCACCTGGCCCGACCAGCCCGTCGACGCCCGCCTCCCCCTCTACCAAGCGCCCGCAGGAGACGCCCGATGAACGCTCCCACCACGCGCCGCCTCACGGTCGCGCAGGCCCTGGTCGAGTTCCTCGCCCACCAGTACACCGAGCGGGACGGCCGCCGGCACCGCCTGATCAACGCCTGCTGGGGCATCTTCGGCCACGGCAACGTCGCCGGGATCGGCCAGGCGCTGCTGGAGTCCGGCGAGGCGCTGCCGTACCTCCAGGGCCGCAACGAGCAGGCCATGGTGCATGCCGCGGTCGGCTACGCCCGGCAGTGTGACCGGCTCGGCGCGCAAGCCGTCACCACCTCCATCGGCCCCGGCGCCACCAACCTCGTCACCGGCGCGGCGCTGGCCACCGTCAACCGCCTGCCGGTGCTGCTGCTGCCGGGCGACGTCTTCGCGACCCGGAGCGCGGACCCGGTCCTGCAGCAGCTGGAGGTGCCGTACGCGGGGGACTTGTCGGTCAACGACGCGCTGCGCCCGGTGTCCCGCTACTTCGACCGGGTCACCCGTCCCGAGGCGCTGATCCCGGCCGCGCTGCAGGCGATGCGGGTGCTCGCCGATCCCGTCGACACCGGGGCGGTCACCCTGGCGCTGCCGCAGGACGTGCAGGCCGAGGCGTACGACTGGCCCGAGGAGTTCTTCGCCGACCGGGTCTGGCGGGTCACCCGGCCCGCCCCGGACGTCGGTGCCCTGGCCGAGGCGGTCCAGGCCGTCCGCGCGGCCCGGCGGCCCCTGCTGATCGCGGGCGGCGGGGTCCACCACTCCGAGGCGGAGGAGGCGCTGCGGGCCTTCGTCGACACCACCGGCATCCCCGTGGCCTCCACCCAGGCGGGCAAGGGCTCGCTGCGCCACGACCATCCGGCGGACGTCGGCGGCATCGGTCACACCGGTACCGCCACCGCCGACGCGCTGGCCCGCGAGGCGGATCTGGTCATCGGTGTCGGGACCCGCTACACCGACTTCACCACCGCCTCCGCGACGCTCTTCGCCGCGCCGGACGTCCGCTTCCTCAACCTCAACATCGCCCCCTTCGACTCCCACAAGCTCGGCGCCCTGTCCTTGGTGGCCGATGCCCGCGCCGGGCTCGAAGCGCTCACCCTGGCGCTGGCCGGGCACCGCGTCGAGGAGGCGTACGAGGCGGCCTACGGGGTGGCGAAGGCGGACTGGGAGCGGCGGGTGGACGCGGCGTACGGCGCCCCGGACGCCTCCGTGCGCCCCTCCCAGACGCAGGTCCTCGGCGCGCTGGACGCCCTCGTCGACGACACCGACGTGATCATCAACGCGGCCGGATCCCTCCCCGGTGACCTGCACAAGCTCTGGCGCGCCCGGTCCCGGCGGCAGTACCACCTGGAGTACGGCTACTCCTGCATGGGCTATGAGATCCCCGGCGCGATCGGGGTCGGGCTCGCCGCGCCCGACCGGCCGGTGTGGGCGCTGGTCGGCGACGGTACGTATCTGATGAACCCCACGGAGATCGTCACCGCGGTCCAGGAGGGCATCAACATCAACATCGTCCTCATCCAGAACCACGGCTATGCGTCCATCGGCGGTCTGTCCGAGCAGACCGGCGGCGAGCGCTTCGGAACGGCGTACCGTTTCCGTGACAAGGACGGTACGTACACGGGTGCGCCGCTGCCCGTCGATCTGGCCGCCAACGCCGCCTCCCTCGGTATGCGGGTGCTGCGTGCCGCCACCGTCGCCGAGCTGCGCACCGCGCTCGCCGAGGCGCGTGGCTCGAACCAGCCCACATGTGTCTATGTCGAGACCGAAACGGCCGACACTGTGCCGGGCGCGCCGGAGGCGCAGGCCTGGTGGGATGTTCCTGTTGCCGAGACCGCGACACGACCGGCGGCGGTCGCCGCCCGCGAGGCGTACGACCGGTACGCCGCCGGGCGCCGCCGCCACCTCTGACCCTGACCCCGTTCGAAGTCGTCACCCCAGAAAGGCCCTCGCATGAAGACCATCAGCCACTGGATCGGCGGCAAGCCCGTCGAGGGTGTCTCCGGCAACTTCGGCCCGGTCTACAACCCGGCCACCGGTGCCCAGGAGAAGCAGGTCGCCTTCGCGTCGGTCGACGAGGTCGACGCGGCGGTCCGCGCCGCCAAGGAAGCGTTCCGGACGTGGGGCACCAGCTCGCTGGCCAAGCGCACGTCGGTGCTGTTCAAGTACCGCGAGCTGATCGACGCGCACCGCGAGGAGCTGGCCCGGCTGATCACCGCCGAGCACGGCAAGGTGCACTCCGACGCGCTGGGCGAGGTCGCCCGCGGTCTGGAGATCGTCGAGCTGGCCTGCGGTATCCCCGAGAAGCTCAAGGGCGAGCTGTCCACCCAGGTCTCCACCCGGGTCGATGTGGCGGCGATCCGCCAGTCGCTGGGTGTGGTGGCCGGCATCACGCCGTTCAACTTCCCGGCGATGGTGCCGATGTGGATGTTCCCGCTCGCCATCGCGTGCGGCAACACCTTCGTGCTCAAGCCGAGCGAGAAGGTCCCCAGCGCCGCGTTCAAGCTCGCCGAGCTGGCCGCGGAGGCGGGGCTGCCCGACGGTGTGCTGAACATCGTCAACGGTGACAAGGTGGCCGTCGACGCCATCCTGGAGCACCCCGACATCGCCGCGGTCTCCTTCGTCGGCTCCACCCCCATCGCCCGCTACATCCACACCACCGGTACCGCCAACGGAAAGCGCGTACAGGCGCTGGGCGGCGCCAAGAACCACATGCTGGTGCTGCCGGACGCGGACCTCGACCTGGCGGCGGACTCCGCGATCAACGCCGCGTACGGCTCGGCCGGCGAGCGCTGCATGGCGATCTCGGTGGTCGTCGCGGTCGGCGGGACCGCCGACCCGCTGATCGGCAAGATCAAGGAGCGGGCCGACAGGCTGCGGATCGGTCCCGGCGACGACCCGGCCTCCGAGATGGGCCCGCTGATCACCAAGGTCCACCGCGACAAGGTCGCCTCGTACGTCACCGGTGCCGCGGCCCAGGGCGCCGATGTCGTCATCGACGGCACCGGCTACACCGTCGAGGGCTACGAGGACGGCCACTGGATCGGTGTCTCCCTCCTGGACAACGTCACGCCCGAGATGGACGCCTACCGGGACGAGATCTTCGGCCCGGTGCTGTCGGTGGTCCGCGTCGAGACCTACGACGAGGCCATCGCCCTGATGAACAACTCGCCGTGGGGCAACGGCACCGCGATCTTCACCCGCGACGGCGGCGCCGCCCGCCGCTTCCAGATGGAGGTGGAGGCCGGCATGGTCGGGGTGAACGTGCCGATCCCGGTGCCGGTGGGCTACCACTCCTTCGGCGGCTGGAAGGACTCGCTCTTCGGCGACCACCACATCTACGGCAACGACGGCGTGCACTTCTACACCCGCGGCAAGGTCGTCACCACCCGCTGGCCCGACCCGTCCGACGGCGGCATCAACCTGGGCTTCCCCGCCAACCACTGAGGTCACCGCCGACGGACCGCCCTGACGGACGCGGTGACCGGACCCCCTGCCGAACCCCTTGCCGGACCCCCTCGGCAGGGGGTTCGGCCCGTTGCTACCGTGCATCCTCGCCGCACACCACCACCATCGGGGGAAGCAATGCACCAATCCATGGCGCTCGCCAAGGGCGCCCGTATCACCGGCGGGGCGTTCTGCCTGCTGTTCTTCCTCTATACGGCGTACTGGTTGGCCGTCGACGTCGGCGAGTTCGGCATCGTCGGTCTCTGGGACTCCTGGACCTTCCAGGGCCGCGGCGGCACCAACCAGGTCACCGGGCCCTTCCACCTCGGCCTCGCCGTGGTGCAGCTGGCGGCGGCGCTCGCCGCGTTCGCCGGGCAGCGGGTGGCCGGCGGGCTGCTGGCCGTCGCCACCACCTTCACCTGGGCCACCGCCCTGCAGGCCGCGGTGAGCGTCGGCAGCCACACCAGCGACGACAAGTGGTTCCTGCACGCCGAGACCGGCACCTCGACGTTCGACGGCGTCTTCATCAGCAGTGTGCTGCTGTTCCTGGTGACCGTCGTCGCCGGCATCGTGCTGCTCGCCGGTATGCGGTCCTGGCCGCGCACCTCCCCCAGCGACCCGCCGATGCGCCCGGCGCCGGCGGCGGGCATGGTGGCCGGGCTGCTGCTCGGCGCGATGGTCCTGGCCAACGTGGCCTGGATCCTCTACATGCTGGTGGAGGGCGGTACCGGCTCCTTCGAGATGCTCTACCTCGGCCGGGGCGTGCTCAGCTCCCTGCTGGCCATGTCGCCCGGCTGGTCCACCCTGGTGTTCCTCGTGCTGACCGCGCTGGCCGCGCTCAACAGCCTGATGCGGGGCAGTGCGGCCCGCGGTCTGGCCATCGGGCTGTCGATGGTGGCGCTGCCCAACGCCCTGCTGACGGTGATCGGGCTGGCCGGCAACGGCGCCCTGTTCGAGCTGAGCGACAGCATGCCGGGGATGAGCATCATCGGCGATGTCCAGCTGCTGCTCGACCTGCTCGGCTCGGTGGCGCTGCTGGTGCTGATGGGCCGGGGCGAGCCGGTCGCCCCCGCCTGGTACCCGCCGGCCCAGGCCCCGCAGTTCGCCGTCCCCGGCTTCGTCCCGCCGCCGGGCCCGCAGATGGCGCCGCCCGGCCCGCAGATGGCGCCGCCCGGCCCGCAGATGCCGCCGCCCGGTCCGCCGGTCCCGCCGGCCCCGCCCGCCTGGCAGCCGCCCGGCAACCCACCGCCCCCGCAGGGCGGTTTCGGACCGCCGCAGTACTGACGCATCGACCGGCCGCCCGGCACCCGCGCAGAGCGGTGTGCCGGGCGGCCGTCTGTCCGGGCTCCCCGGCCCCTTCGCGCCGGTCCCGTACCGCGTTCGTGGTACGGGACCGGCGCACCCTACTCCCTGGGGGGACCGCCGGATTCACTCCGGGGTACCGGCCGGACGCGGCGGCCGGTACCTAGGATTTCCGGTATGGATCTCCGAGGTCTCAGACTGCGCGGCCGGCGGCTGTACGCCGCGGTGGGCGCGCTGGCCGTGCTGGCGGGAGGCGGCACCTGGGCGGCCGCCTCCTCGGATGCGGCGCCCGTCGTCCACCGCGAGGACCGGATGCTGGCGATGCCGCGGACGCCCGGCGGCAAGGGGGAGGTGCGGATCGACACCTCCTTCTTCACCGCGCGGCAGGGCTCCGGCGGGCGGCGGCCCGCGGTCCTGCTCGGCCACGGGTTCGGCGGCAGCAAGGCCGATCTGCGGCCGCAGGCCGAGCAGTTGGCCCGGGACGGGTACGCCGTGCTGACCTGGTCCGCGCGCGGCTTCGGGAAGTCCACCGGGAAGATCGGGCTGAACGCCCCGGGCGGCGAGGTCGCCGACGTCAGCCGGCTGATCGACTGGCTGGCCGAGCGCCCCGAGGTGCGGCTCGACAAGGCCGGCGACCCTCGGGTGGGCGTCGCCGGCGCCTCCTACGGCGGCGCGATCTCGCTGCTGGCCGCCGGCCACGACCGGCGCGTCGACGCCATCGCCCCGCAGATCACCTACTGGAGCCTCGCCGACGCGCTCTTCCCGCACGGGGTGTTCAAGAAGCTGTGGGCGGGGATCTTCTTCACCACCGGCTCGGCGGGCGCCCCCGCCGGCGCGCCGGGCGCCGTCCCCACGACATCCGGCGGCTGCGGGAAGTTCGAGCCCGCGCTGTGCCGGATGTACGAGCGGGTCGCGGAGAGCGGCGTACCGGACGCCGCGGCCCGGCGGTTGCTGGCGGACCGCAGCCCGTCCGCCGTCGGCGACCGCATCAAGGTGCCGACCCTGCTCATGCAGGGCCAGACCGATTCGCTCTTCCCCCTCGACCAGGCCGACGCCGCGCGGAAGGCGATCCGGCGCAACGGGGCGCCGGTGGACGTCGACTGGATCTCGGGCGGCCACGACGGCGGGGACCGGGAGAGCGCCCGGCTCCAGGCGCGTACGAAGACCTGGTTCGACCGCTACCTCAAGGGCGACAGGGGCGCCGACACCGGGCCGGCGTTCCGGATCAGCCGGACCGGCGGAGTGGACTCCACCGACGGCGCGGTGCGGCTGCGCGGCGCGAGCGCGGAGGGCTACCCGGGGCTCGCGGGCAACGCGCGGCACATCCTGCTCACCGGCCCCGCGCAGACCTTCCGCAATCCGGCCGGCGCCGGTCCGCCCGCCATCTCCGCGGTGCCCGGCGTCGGCGCGCTCGGCAATCTCTCCGCCCTGGGCACCGGCGGTCTGTCCCTGGACTTCCCCGGCCAGTACGCCCGCTTCGACTCGGCGCCGCTGACCGATTCCGTCCGGCTCACCGGCAGTCCCACCGCCACCGTGCGGGTGCGGTCCGAGTCCCCGGACGCGGTGCTCTTCGCCAAGCTCTACGACGTCGCCCCCGACGGCCGCCGACAGGTGCTGCCCGCCCAGCTCGTCGCGCCGTACCGCATCGTCGGCGCCGACGAGGGCAGGACCGTCCGGCTCCGGCTGCCCGCCGTCGACCACGACTTCGCCGCCGGGCACCGGCTGCGGCTGGTGCTCTCGGCCACCGACCTCGGCTACGCCTCGCCGGCCGAACCCGCCTCCTACACCGTCGCGTTGCACGGCGGCGGCGTGCTGAGCGTGCCCACCGCGCCCCAGGTGCGCAGTGCGGCCGCCCCGCTGCCGGCCTGGACCTGGGCGCTGCCCGCCGCGGCCGCGGTCGTCGCCGCGCTGCTGCTGCTCACCGGTCGCCGCCGCACCGCCGCGCCCGCCCCCGATCCGGCGCTCGCCGATGTCCCGCTGCGGATCAGCGGGCTGAGCAAGCGCTACGCCGGGTCCGCGGACCGCTATGCCGTACGGGAGCTGTCCTTCGGCGTCGAGGCGGGGCAGGTGCTCGGTCTGCTCGGGCCCAACGGCGCGGGCAAGACCACCACGTTGCGGATGCTGATGGGCCTGATCACGCCCGACGCCGGGGAGGTGAGGATCTTCGGGCAGGCGGTCCGGCCGGGCGCCCCGGTGCTGTCGAGGGTCGGTGCGTTCGTCGAGGGCGCCGGCTTCCTGCCGCATCTGTCCGGCCGGGCCAACCTGGAGCTGTACTGGCAGGCCACCGGCCGGCCCGCCGCCGACGCGCACCTGGACGAGGCGCTGGCGATCGCCGGCCTCGGCGACGCGCTGGAGCGCGCGGTGCGCACCTACTCCCAGGGCATGCGGCAGCGCCTGGCCATCGCCCAGGCCATGCTCGGCCTGCCGGATCTGCTGATCCTCGACGAGCCGACCAACGGCCTGGACCCGCCGCAGATCCGCGAGATGCGGGACGTGATGATCCGTTACGCCGCCGCCGGACGCACCGTCATCGTCTCCAGCCATCTGCTGTCCGAGGTCGAGCAGAGCTGTACGCATCTGGTCGTCATGGACCGCGGGCGGCTGGTGCGGGCCGGGCCGGTCGAAGAGATCACCGGCTCCGGCGACACCCTGCTGGTCGGCGTCGCGCGGCCGGTCGGCGACGCCGTCGTGGAGAAGGTCGACGCGCTGCCGGGCGTCGCCTCGGCGGTACGCGCCGAGGGCGGCCTCCTGGTACGGCTCGACGGCACCCTGAGCACCACCGGGCTGCTGACCGAGCTGCTCCGGCTGGAGATCGCGGTGGACCGGATCGGCCCGCACCGGCGTCTGGAGGACGCCTTCCTCACCCTGATCGGAGGCGACCGATGACCGCGACCACCACGGCCCGGGCGCCGGGCTACCGCCCGCGCCGCACCCTCCCGCTGCGCGTCGAGGCCCGCCGCCAGCTGCGCCGCCGGCGCACGCTGGTGATCGCCGCGATCCTGGCGCTGCTGCCGTTCGTGCTGGTGGCGGCGTTCGCGATCGGCGGCGACCCGAGCACCCGCGGCAACGGCCGGATCACCCTGATGGACAGCGCCACCGCCTCCGGCGCCAACTTCGCCGCCACCGCGCTGTTCGTCTCGGCGGGCTTCCTGCTGGTGGTCCCGGTGGCGCTGTTCTGCGGCGACACCATCGCGTCGGAGGCGAGCTGGTCCTCGCTGCGCTATCTGCTCGCCGCGCCGGTCCCGCGGGCCCGGCTGCTGCTGAGCAAGCTGACCGTCGCGCTGGCTTTCAGCGCCGCCGCGATGCTGCTGCTGCCGCTGGTCGCCCTGGCGGTGGGCACCGCCGCCTACGGCTGGGGGCCGCTGCAACTGCCCACCGGCGGCGCGCTGCCGGCGGGGGAGGCGGTGGTGCGGCTGGCGGTCGTGGTCGGCTATGTCTTCGTCAGCCAGCTGGTCACCGCGGCGCTCGCGTTCTGGCTGTCGACGGTGACCGACGCGCCGCTGGGCGCGGTCGGCGGCGCCGTCGGGCTGACCATCGTCGGCAATGTCCTGGACCAGGTCACCGCCCTCGGCGGCTGGCGCGCCGCGCTGCCCGCGCACTGGCAGTACTCCTGGGCGGACGCCCTGCAGCCCCGGATGGAGTGGGCCGGGATGATCCAGGGCTCGGCGGTCTCGGTGTCGTATGCGCTGGTGCTGTGCGCGCTGGCGTTCCGGGGCTTCGCCCGTAAGGACGTGGTGTCGTGACGGCGGGGTGCGGGCGGATGTGCCGGGGCGCGGGGCGCGGGCATGCGGCGCGGCCGGGTGTCCGGCCGCGCCGCCCCGGGCCGGCCGCCGCGGTCAGGCGGTCGGCCCCTGCATGTGCGCGCTGACCCAGCGCATCGTGCCCTCGCCCAGGCCCCGCACGTACGTCGCCGCGCTGTGCGTGCCCCCGGGGACGATCTGCAGCCGGGTGCGCACCGGGCCGTGCCCGTACTGGGCGATGAACCTGCGGACCTTCGGCAGCACGGTGTGCTCCTGGGAGCCGTCCTGGAAGGCGAGGTAGACCGGCGGGCCGCCGCGGGCGATCAGCCGGCGGGCCAGCACCTCGGGGTTGTTCTCCCGCTCCTCGCGGGCGTGGCCGTTCCACAGCGGCGAGTCGGGCACGATGTCCGGCCCGTTGGGGATCGCCACCTTGAAGGTGCCGGGGTTCTGCAGCACGTTCTTCAGCGCCGCGAACCCGCCCGAGGAGGACCCCATGATCGCCCAGGCGTCGCGGGTCCTGAGGGTGCGGAAGTTCTGCCGTACGAGGTCGGGCACGTCCTGGCTGAGCCAGGTGCCGATCCTGGGCCGGCCCGGTATGTCGCTGCCGTCGTAGTACTGCTTGTTGTCGGGGTTGAGCACCGGCATGACGACGATGAACGGCAGGCTGGTGCCGTTCTGGGACCACTGGGCGAGGTTCTCCTGGAGCTTGAGGTCGGAGCCGATCCAGTAGTTGACGGGGTAGCCGTAGGAGCCGGGCAGCGCCTCCATCACCGGGAAGCCCTTGCCGGCGTTGCGCTTGTCGTAGTACTCCGGCGGCGCCCACACCCACACCTTGCCGGTGAAGCCGGACTTGGGGCCGTGCAGGGTGGTCATGCCGATCGGGGTGTTCCGGCCGGCCCCGCCGACCCGGCTCTGCTCGGTGAAGGTGATCGGGCGGGTGGGCCACTGCACCAGCGAGTGCCTCCCCTTGGGGCCGGTGTGCAGCGCGGCGCCCGTCTTGAGGCCGTCGCCGAACCGTACGGGGGAGGCCGGCGCGGCGCCGCTGCCGCAGCCGGCGGTGGCGGCGAGCACGGTGAGGGTGATCAGCGCGATCACCGGACGGAACAGGGCTGTGCGCACGGGGCCTTCTCCTTGCCGAACCGGCCGGGAGCCCTCCCGGCCGCCCGGGAGCCGTCCCGGACACCGGGCAAGAGGGGGCCGGGGCGGGTACAGGTTTCCTCTCCGGGGTGTCGGCTTGCTCGCACCGCCCGCACCGGAATCCGGCAATCCCCTTGTGACCTGGGATGTTTTACGTGGAACGGAAGGTCGGTTTGCCAGGATTTTCCCGACGTGCGGCGGCCCGGACGCGCGCGGACGGACCCGTCCCCGCCGCTGCGGAGCCGCCGGCCGCGGCCCGTATCCTGCCGCTATGACCTGGTCGAGTGCGCTGAAGGAAGCCGCCCGCTCCGGGCTGACCATCGAGCGGACCAAGCTCACCCCGCTGATCGCCGTCCGCGGCTCGGCCGGCGTCGCCATCGTCATCGGGCTGTGCCTGTGGCGCGGCGATCCGACCCTGGCGGTCTCCTCCGCCTTCGGCGCGTTCGCCTCCGGCATCGTCACCTTCCAGCGCAGCATGCGGCCGCGCCCGGTCCTCGCGCTCGCCGTCGCCGGCGCGCTGGCGGTCTCCACCTTCCTCGGCTACCTGGCCGCCGCCCATACCGTCGCCTTCGTCCTGCTGCTCGCCGGCTGGACCTTCCTGGCGGGGATGGCCTGGGCGATCGGCCCGGTATCGGGGCTGGCCGGCACCCAGACCGTGGCGATCATGCTGGTCACCGTCACCCTGCCGACCACCGTCCTGGGCGCCCTGGTGCACGCCGCCCTGATCTTCTTCGGCGGTCTCGTCCAGGCCGCCCTCATCGTCGTCTTCCCGGTCCGCCCCTGGGGCACCCAGCGCGACGCGCTCGCCGACGCCCTGGCCGCCGAGGCGGACTACGCCCGCCGGCTGCGCCAGGACCCGGTCGCGGCCTTCGACCCGGCGCCCCTGATGGACGCCCGGCTCGCCTCCACGGTGACGCCGCGTCAGGCCCGGCGCCGCCCCGTCCAGCTGCACGGCCCCCGCGGCCTCGCCGAGCGCGTCCGGCCGGTCCTCGCCTCCCTCGCCGACCCCGTCGTCGGCGCTCCCCTGGAGGGCCCCGAACGCGACCGCGCCCGCGACCTGCTGGGCGCCGCGGCCACCGTCCTGGACGCCGTCGCGCACGCCGTACGGCACGCCAAGCCCGTACGGCTGCCCCCCGAGGCGATGGCCACCCTCGAAGTCCCGGCGACCGGGCCGATGCTCAAGGGCGCCGCCCGCCGCTCCGCCTACCGCCTGATCTCCCTGCTCGCCGACGCCGTCGAGCTCACCGACGAGCCGGTCCAGGCCACCCGCCCCACCACCGAGGCGGAACGAGGGCCGGGCGGGCGGGAAGAAGGCAGTCATCTGCTGCGCCCCAGCGTCCCCAAGCTCGTACCGGTCGCGCTGCGCGCCCTGCGCCGCGAGGCCCGCTGGTCCTCGCACATCTTCCGGCACGCGCTGCGGGTCGCCGCGGTCGCGGCCGCCGGCTATCTGCTGGGCACCGCGCTGCCGTTCGGCCACGGCTACTGGGCGCCGCTCGCCTCCGTCATGGTGATGCGCCCCGACTTCGCCCAGACCTACTCCCGGGGCGTCGCCCGCTTCAGCGGCACCCTCGTGGGCGTCGCCGTGGCGGGCGCGCTGATGGCCCTGGCGCACCCGAGCCAGTACCTCAGCGCCGGACTCGCCGTGGTCTGCGTATGGCTGATGTACCTGCTGATGCGCACCGGCTTCTCGGTGACCTCGGCGTGCGTGGCCGCCTACGTCGTCTTCCTGCTCGGCGTCGCCGGCGAGGGCTGGGAGCAGACCGTCCAGGAGCGCATCGTGCTCACCCTGGTCGGCGGACTGCTCGCGATGCTGTCGTACGCGCTGTTCCCCGCCTGGGAGACACCCAGGCTGCGCGACCGCCTCGCCGAGTGGCTTCAGACCAACGGGCGCTACGCACTGGCGGTGTTCGACACCTACGCCCGACCCGCCGGGCGCCGCCCGCGGCAGGTGCGCGAGGCCCTGCTGGACGCCCGCGCCGCCCGCGCGGCCTGGGAGGAGAGCGAGGCCCGGGCCGAGAAGGAGCCCGTACGCCATCGCGGGCTGTCGCTCACCGCGGCCAAGGCGGCCAGCGCCGCGCTCGCCACGATGGGCCGGGTCACGATGATCGTGGAGGCCCACCTCCCCGACAAGGACGCCGAACCCTCCGCCGGCGCCGCCGCGTTCGCCGCCGCACTGCGCCCCGCTCTGGAGCGCGCCGCACAGGCCGTACGCGAGGAGCGCGACCTGGACTGGAGCGCGCTGCGCGCCGTGTGGGAGCGCTGGGACGCCGAGGACGAGAGCCAGGGCGTCGCGGTGCGCGCCGCCGACCTGCTGCTGGAGGCCCTCGACGACCTGGCGGAGGCGCTGTCCCCGGCGTCGCCGGCAGGTGACCCGGCGATGCCGGGAACCAACCCGGGCCCTCAGTAGTCTTATTAATTGCCCGCATTGAACCCCATTGGCGGCCAATGGGGTCGTCTGCCGCGCAAAGCCCCTAATTCCACAAGCCCCGGGGCGCGGCCACCCGCCCCACCCCCGTCCCCGTCGCGAGAGAGCACACGAACTCCCCATGGCGTCCAGCACTTCGTCCGGTACGTACGACATAGGCATCGACCTCGGCACCGCCAACACCCTGGTGTACGCCCGCGGCAAGGGCGTGGTGCTGAACGAACCGTCCGTCGTCGCCGTCAACGCCTCCGGCGAGGTCATCGCCGTGGGCCTGGAGGCCAAGCGCACCATCGGCCGCACGCCCTCCGGGATCACCGCGATGCGCCCCCTCAGGGAGGGCGTGATCGCCGACTTCGACGCCGCCGAGCGGATGCTGCGCGCCCTGATGAAGAAGGCCCTGCCCAGCCGCCGCTTCTCCCGGCCCCGGGTGGTCATCTGCGTCCCGTCCGGCATCACGGGCGTCGAGCGGCGCGCGGTCATCGACTCCGCCCGGGGCGCCGGCGCCCGCGAAGTGCACCTGATAGAGGAGCCGATGGCCGCGGCGATCGGCGCCGGCCTCCCGGTGGACGAGCCGGTCGGCTGCATGGTGGTGGACATCGGCGGCGGCACGACCGAAGTCGCCGTCGTCTCCATGGGCGGCCTGGTCACGGCGCAGTCCGTACGGGTGGCCGGGGACGCCCTGGACGCCGCGATCACCGCCCACGTCAAGAAGAAGCACGCACTGGCCATCGGGGAGCGCACCGCCGAGGACATCAAGATCGCCATCGGCTCGGCGGCCTGGACGCCCATCGACGTCGACGAGGACGGCGAACCGGACCGCCGCGCCTCGTACACCGTCCGCGGCCGGGACCACGTCAGCGGCCTGCCCCGGATCCAGGAGCTCACCGAGGAGGAGATCCGCGACGCGCTGGCCGAACCGGTCGACGCGATCGTCCAGGCCGTCCACCGCACCCTCGACGCCTGCCCGCCGGAGCTCTCCGGCGACATCATCGAGCGCGGTATCGCGCTGACCGGCGGCGGCGCCCTGCTGCGCGGCCTGGACCAGCGGCTGCGCCAGGAGATGGGCGTCCCCGTGACGGTCGCCGACGAGCCCCTGGACTGCGTGGTCAACGGCACCGCCAAGTGCGTCGACGAATTCGCCACACTGCACGGCCTGCTGACGGGGGCGAAGGAGCAGCCCAGGAAGACGGTGCGGCTGTAGGGGCGCGAGGGCGCGGGGCGTGGGGGCGTTGGGGTGCGGCGCCGCGGAGCCATTGCCGTGAAACGCGCCCCATGATCGCGGTGAAGCGGTCAGGATGGACCGGCAGCGCCTGTGAGAGCCCCCGGTCACCCCCGCCCCCAAGGAGGACGCATGTCGCAGCCCGCCCGGCCGACGCCCACCCCGCCCGCTACCCCGCTCCCGGACGCGGTGCACCGCTCGGTGGAGGTCCCCGGCGGCCGCATCCACCTGGTGGAGCAGGGCACCGGCCCCCTCGTCCTGATGGTCCACGGCTTCCCCGAGTCCTGGTACTCCTGGCGCCACCAGCTTCCCGCGCTCGCCGCCGCCGGCTATCGGGCGGTCGCCATCGACGTCCGCGGCTACGGCCGCTCGTCGAAGCCCCGCGACATCCCGGCCTACCGGATGCTGGCCCATGTGGCCGACAACGTCGGCGTGCTGCGCGCCCTCGGCGAGGAGACCGCGGTCATCGTGGGCCACGACTGGGGCTCGCCGATCGCCGCCAACACGGCGCTGCTCAGGCCCGACCTCTTCAGCGCCGTGGCGCTGCTGAGCGTGCCCTACTCGCCCCGGGGCGCGCTCCGGCCCACCGAGGCATTCACGATGCTCGGCGGCGCCGAGGAGTTCTACATCAACTACTTCCAGGAACCGGGTCGGGCCGAGGCGGAGATCGAACCGGATGTCCGCGGCTGGCTCGCGGGCTTCTACGCCGGCCTGTCGGGCGACGCCACGTCCCCGTCCGACACGGACGCCCCGCCCCTTTCCGAGGCCGCATCCCCGTCCGGCGGCACCTCAGCCTCCGACTCCGGCGCCCCGTCCCCCTCCGCCCGGAGTGGCCTCCCCCTCTTCTCGGTCCCCCCGGGCGGGAAGCTCTCCGACCGCTTCCCCGTCGGCCCCGCCCCGTCCACCTGGCTCACCGAGGCCGACCTCGACTTCTACGCCGACGAGTTCGAGCGGACCGGCCTGACCGGCGGCCTCAACCGCTACCGCAACGTCGACCGGGACTGGGAGGACCTCGCCGCCTGGCAGGGCGCCCCGCTCACCCAGCCCGCCCTCTTCATCGGCGGCGAACTCGACGCCACCACCAAGTGGATGGCCGACGCCATCAAGGCATTCCCCGTCACCCTCCCCGGGCTGTCCGCCTCCCACATCCTCGAAGGCTGCGGCCACTGGGTGCAGCAGGAGCGCCCCGAGGAGGTCAACCGCCTGCTGCTCGACTGGCTGCGCTCCCTGCCCGCCCCCGTCGGCGCGCCGTAGACCTCACCCCCCACCCTTCGCCAGATGGGCCTCCAGGCCGTCCATGATCCGCTCCAGGCCGAACTCCCACGCCTGGTTGCGGGACAGCCCTTAGCGGGAGTCACCGAACTCACGACGAAGCGTTGCCAGCACATCGCCGAACACTTGGCGGATCTCACCTTTGGAGAAAAGGATCTGCTGAACTCCGTCCATGTTCGAAAAGAGGTCGATGGTCTCTTCGACCACGGCAATCGCACGGGGAAATCCGAGCCTTCCCTGAAACAAACCCAGCTCGTGGACCACGTTCTGTCGGGGGCGGAGGTCCCCACCACTCAGCTCGTCCTCCCCCGTCAAGACCAGGATGGCGAAGGAACTGCTGTTGAGGAGGTCGTCCAGGATGTCGCGGATCGTGTGCCCGGAGCGTGCCCCCGTCTCGTAGGCCTGTACCGAGTACCCTTGCTGTTCGACCAGGTGATCCTTAAGGTCCCGCCATGCCGCGCTGCGGCCGTGGCCGATGAATATGGAAGGTGAGGGTTGCGCCTCGGTTTTTTCCGGTCGCGCGATCCTGGCTGACTCGGCCATACGATCAAACTCCCAAAAGACCCCCTCGACCTCGGCCCGGGTGGGAGCCTTGATCGAAACGGTCGTACCTGAGGTGATTTCCGAGAAGCGAACGTGAAAGTAGTGATCATTGTCGCAGTGCAGCGTCAACGATGCGCCTTGGAACCCTCGCCGGTACTCCGCAAAGAATTCCTCATCGGTATCGAACTCCCAGCTCTCTTGTCCGCGCGTCAGTTCTCGCGTTTCCGAACGGACTTGCACACTCTTGAGGGACGCGAAGCTCAGAAGTGCATCTTTGAGTGTCTCAGTGGAGAACAGAGTGTCCCGATAGTCCTTCTTCTTTCCGGTGCTGGCCTTCCGGGTCCGCTGAAATCGCTCGAACTCTCCGGATTCGACGGCCCGGTCGAATACGTCGATCACCCTCTCGATTTCGGCGCGCGAGGGGGCGGATACGGAGATCGTGGTCTTCAGGAGAAGCGAGGATGAGAGGCGGAGGGTATATCCATCAGAACACCTGAGGCTGAAGGTCGTTTCGGTGTAGCCGCTTCTGTATTCGGCAAAGTACTCTTCGTCGGAGTCGAAATTCCAGTGATCATCCCCCCTTGCCAGTTCTCGCGTCACTCCCCTGACTTCGATTTCCCCCAGCGCAAGGAACGACTGTACGGCGGCCCTCACCGTCTCAACCGAGAACAGAACGTCCCTGTAGTTCTTCCGCCTCTGCATATGAGCACGCTAGCCGGAGAGGAGTTGACCTCGCAGGCTTTGCGTCAAACTGAAGCCTGTAGTCGGGGGGTGCCAGATCCTCACCTGCAACGGCCAGCGCAAGGCCGCGTGCGCCGTTCGCTGGGTCGTCGACGGCAAGGCATACCGTGAGCTGTTCGAGACTCGGGCGCCGGCGGCAGCATTCCGATCCGAGTTGAATAGTGCGCTCCACCCCGGGTGGCCACAATCCTCGCGTGAGCAGAACGCAACTCCCCGTCCTTGGCGGCATGGGAGGGCTCGGACAATGGGGGCGGCACGCGGCCACATCGAAGCGCGGAGGGCCTGAAGCCCGGCGACCGGCCGTTCCAGAGCGAGCAAGGCGGCACGCTCGCCGGCCTCCGGCAGCGGAAGGCGACCTGCCGGCGGCGGACTGAGGCGGCCCGCGAAGACTTCGACACGTATTCGACAGAGCGCCCCGCAGAACCCGGTGGCAGCCGGACAGCACCAGACCCTCTCCGCGATCACCGGGGGAGGGCCCGGCACCTTCGCATGTGCGGCCACACCCGCCCCGACCAGCAAAAAGACCCTCCCGATGGGAGGGTCTGGCGTGGCGCCCCCGGCAGGACTCGAACCTGCGGCCAAGTGCTTAGAAGGCACCTGCTCTATCCACTGAGCTACGGGGGCCGGTGTGGACGTGGATCACGGACCGCGGACAAGGATAGAGGTCCGGGTGCCTCGTCCCGGTTGCTTCACCTCCGTGGCACGTTGTGGAGGTTCGGTGAAGCGGTCCCGATAATCGCAGGCAGGTACGAATCCTGCACCGCTTTTGGCGTCTCGTGCGTCGGGTGTTGTGCACTCGTTATGCCTGCGTCTCGCTTGTCGCGATCGTCCCATGCGTCACTCGTCCCGTTCTGTGGGGGTTCTTGCGGCGCGCACGAGGGGGTATACGCTTCAAAAACCCAACGAAATTGGGCATTCTGCACATGTGGCGACCTTGGACGTACGACCCCGGCTGATCGACGCGCTGTCCGTTCTGCGCGACCGCGTCGATGCCGCACGCTTTCCGCTGCCACTCAGGGGCGCGGCCCGTGCCCGGCGAAACCGGGACGAGCTGCTCGCCCAGCTCGACGACTATGTGATTCCCCGCTTGCACTCTCCTCAGGCCCCGCTGCTCGCGGTGATCGGGGGATCTACCGGGGCGGGCAAGTCCACCCTGGTCAATTCGCTGGTGGGGCGACGGGTCTCGGAGGCCGGGGTGCTGCGGCCGACGACCCGTACGCCGGTGCTGGTCTGCCATCCGGACGATGTCCACTGGTTCGCCGGGCCCCGGGTGCTGCCGCAGCTCACCCGGGTGTGGGTGCCCGAGCAGGACGACGGCGGCGAGGGGGAGTACGACAGGGAGGCGGAGTACGAGAGGGGGGCGGAGTACGACAGGGAGGGGGGTGGGGCGGCAGGTGCGTATGGGGGCTATGGCGGTACGGGGGAGGAGGAAGAGACGGGGAAAGGCAAAGGGGGAGGGAGGGGAGCGGGGGAGGCCGGCGCGCTGAGCGTGCGGATCGAGGCGGATGCGGCGGTGCCCAGTGGCGTGGCGCTGCTGGACGCGCCCGACATCGATTCGCTGGTCGCGCGCAACCGGGAGCTGGCCGCCGAGCTGATCTGCGCGGCGGATGTGTGGGTGCTGGTCACCACGGCCGCCCGTTACGCGGACGCGGTGCCCTGGCATCTGCTGCGTACGGCCAAGGAGTACGACGTCACGCTGGTGACCGTGCTGGACCGGGTGCCGCATCAGATCGCCACCGATATCTCCGGGCGCTACGCGGAACTCCTGCAGCGCGCCGGACTCGGCCAGGTGCCGCGGTTCACCATTCCCGAGCTGCCCGAGTCGGCGGGCGGCGGCAGCGGGCTGCTGCCGGCCACGGCCGTCGCGGCGCTGCGGGAGTGGCTGGAGCGGCACGCCCAGGACCCGGTCGCCCGGGTCGCCGCCGCGGAACGTACGGCCGCCGGCGTGATCACCTCGCTGCGCAGCCGGTTGCCCGCGCTGGCCGGGGCCGCCGCCGCCCAGCACGCCGCGGCGCTGAGGCTGACCGGGCGGGTCGAGGAGGCGTACGAGCGGGCCGCGATGCGGGTGCGGCGTGAGATCGCGGCCGGGGAGGTGCTGGCCGGGGACGCGCGCGCCCATTGGCGTGATCACGGGCTCGGCGGCCGGCCGGACGAGCTGCTCGACGCGCTGACCGATGGGCTCGCCTCGCTGCTGACCTGCGCCGTCGAGGAGGCCGACGAGCGGGCCGCGGACGCCTGGCGGCGCGATCCCGCGGCGGCGGAGGTCTCGCTGACGGCGGCCGCGGGCGCGGCGGGTGCGGCCGGGCGCCTCGGAGTGATCGTCCGTCGCTGGCGGCGGTGCCTGGAGGAGCTGGCCGAGGAGGAGACCCGTGAGGCGCGTGGTGGCCAGGCCGGTGACCGGGCCGGCTCGGTGGAGCCGGAGGAATCGGCTGCCCTGCTGGCCGCCGAGCTGCTCGGCGGGCGGCGCGCCCGTACGGCGGGCGAGAACCTCGCCGACCTGCTGGGGGCGCAGGCCGCGCTACGGCTCTGCGAGCGGGGCGGCCGGCTGCTGACCACCTATCTGGAGCGTGCGCTGGACGGTGAACGCGAGCGGCGGCTGGCACCGCTGGACCGGCTGACCGTCCCGCCGGAACAGCAGGCCGAGCTGATCGCCGCGCTGTCCGTATTGCACAGGGAGCGGCAGACGGGGCGGGGGAAGCGGGGGGAGACGGAGAAACGGGGCGGGGCGGAGCGGCCACGGGAGCGGGAGGAGATGGCGGTGGGGGCGGTGTCGGGGGGCGGACCGGGGCTGGAGATGGCGAAGGAGGAGGTGTCGCGGTGAGCGGATCGACGGTGACGGGGCCGGAGGCGGAAGCGGGCGCGGGAGCGGGGATCGACCGGGCGGCCGGGCAGCGGGAGAGCAGCGGCAAGGAAGGGGGCGAAGAGCACAAGACGGGGGAGCGGGCGGGTGGGGTGAGGGCGGACGGGGAGCATCCGGGAGGGGAGGACGGGAGAGAGGAGGCGGCACGTGGGGTGGGGCCGGTGGGGGGAGCAGGGGGGCGGGCGTGGGATGACGGGCTGATCGCGCGGCGGGTGCGGGACGGCGGGGTGCCCAGGCCGGGCGTGCGGCGGGGCGGGGGTGAGGCCGGGGCGGAGCCGTCGAGCGACGGGACCGCGCCGGGTGGTGTGGCGGGGGGTGCGGAAGCGGGTGGTGAGTCATGCGTCGAGGTGCAGGACGCATCGGATATCGGATCGGCAGTCGTCTCGGGCGCCGCGTCGTGTGGCGCGTCGCCGTCGGGGGCGCGCATCGGGCTTCGCGCGGGCTCGCGCACGACCTCGCCCGTCGACGCACGTGGCGGGCACGGCATCACGGGTTCACCCGCCGACTCCTCCACCGATGGGGGCGTCGGGTCAGGCGGCGTTCGTACCGCCTCGCATGGGGTTTCGCGTGGGGTTTCGCCCGTCGGGTCGCGTACACCGTCATACGGCGGCGCGCACGCCGGTTCGGGCGCCGGAGCATGCGCCGAGTCGGCATCGCATGACGTGTGCTGCGAGGCGTCGTGGAGCCCTGCGCAGAGGGACGGCAGGGGCGGGTACCGCTGGGTCGCCGATGGGGGGCCGCGGGCCGCCGGGGGCGGGTTGCGGGGGCGGCTGGAGGCGCTGCGGGAGCTGATCGCGCTGTCGCGGACGCGGCTGGACGGGCGGACGCTGGAGGCGGCGGGCCGGGTGCTGGAGGTGGCGGACGAGCGGTATCGGCTGTCCGGTGAGCACACCGTCGTCGCCATCGCCGGGGCCACCGGCAGCGGCAAGTCGTCGCTGTTCAACGCGCTGGCCGGAGCGCACCGTTCGCAGGTCGGTCCGCGGCGGCCGACGACCGCCGACCCGGTGGCCTGCGTGTGGCCGGGCGGCGGGCCGGGCGCGGAGGGGCTGCTGCACCGGCTGGGCGTGCCCGCGCACCGACGGCACACCCCCGCGGACGGCAGCTCAGGGCTGGGCGGACTCATCCTGGTCGATCTGCCCGACCACGACTCCTCGGCCACCGAGCACCGTGCCCAGGTGGACCGGATGCTGGAGCTGGTGGACGCGGTGATCTGGGTGGTGGACCCGGAGAAGTACGCGGACGCGGTGCTGCACGAGCGGTATCTGCGGCCGCTGGCGGGCTACGCAGAGGTGATGTTCGTCGTCCTCAACCAGGTGGACCGGCTGCCCGGGGACGCCGCGGACCAGGTGGTGGACGATCTGCGCCGGCTGCTGGACGAGGACGGACTCGCGCTCGGCGAGCACGGGGAGCCCGGGGCGGCGGTGCTCACCCTCTCCGCCGCGACCGGCCAGGGCGTGGCGGAACTGCGGGAGGCGCTCGCGCAGTTCGTCGCGGAACGGGGGGCGGCGGACCGGCGGCTGGCGGCCGACGTCGATGCGGCGGCCGAGCGGTTGCGTTCGGTGTATGTGGCGCGCAGCCGGGTCGGGCTGACGGAGCGGGCCCGGGAGGAGTTCGACGACCGGGTGGCCGAGGCGGTCGGGGCGGTGGCCACCGGGCGCGCGGCGGAACGCGATTGGCTGCGCCACGCGGAACGTGCGTGCGGTTCGCCGTGGGCGCGGATGCGGGGCCGGCGGGTGAGGAACCGGGGCCCCAGGACGGTCCCCGGCCTCAAGGCGGCCGTTGGTGCCGCCGAGGCGGCGGGGGACAGCCGGGCGGCGGCGCGGCCCGTGGTGGAGCAGGCCGTACGGGCGGTGGCCGGTGAGGCGGCGCACGGGTTGCCGGCACCGTGGGCGCAGGCGGTCCGCGAGGCCGCGGAGCGGGGCGCGTACGGCCTGCCGGAGGCGCTGGACAAGGTGGCCGCCGACGCCGAGGAGTCGCTGCGGGCCGGGCCGGCGGTCAAGCCGCGCTGGTGGACGGTGGCCGCCACGCTGCAGGGGATGCTGTCGACGCTGCAAGTCGTCGGGGTGCTGTGGCTGTTGGGTGCGCTCACCGGCGTGGTCGGCGCGACGGCCTGGCTCTACGGGCTGCTGCCCGCGGTCATCGGCTCGGTGGGCGGACCGGCCCTGCTGTGGCTGTGCAAGGTGGTGGCGCGCGGTCCCGCCAGGCGGTACGGGCAGGACGCCGAGCGGCGGCTGCGCAGTGCGGCGGCCGGGTGCGGGCGGGCCCGGGTGCTGGAACCGGTCGCCGCCGAGCTGCTGCGCTATCGGGAGGTGCGCGAGCAGTACGCGGTGGCGTCGGGCGCCTGACACCCTGACGGGTGGCCGGGTTATCCACACTCGGCCGCCCGTCCACAGGCCGCCGCGGGCCGCGCCGGATCCGTGCAGCATGAGAACAACGCAGCGCACGCGGCACAGGGCGAGCGCGCAGGACGCGGGGGAGGCGTGTTCCGTGAACGACACGATGGTGACGCTGGTGGGCAACGCCGCGACGGCGGTGGAGCATCGGCAGACGACGGCGGGCGTGACGGTGGCGAGGTTCCGGCTGGCGGCGACGTCCCGGCGGTGGGACAAGTCGCTGGAGCGCTGGGCGGACGGGGAGACGAGTTTCTATACGGTGCGGTCCTGGCGCGCGCTGGCGGACAACGTCGCCGCGTCGGTGGCGGTGGGCGAACCGCTCGTGGTCCAGGGAAGGTTGCGGCTGCGCGAAGGGGAGCAGTCCGCCGAGCGGGGCGGGCAGCGCTGGTTCTCGGCCGAGGTCGACGCCGTGGCGATCGGCCACGATCTCTCGCGCGGCACCGCGGCGTTCCGCAGAGTCCTGCGATCGGCGCGCACGGGAGGGGATCTCGTGCCGCGTGGCACACCGCAGCCGGAGCCGGACGAGCACGCCCGCCCGCAGCAGCAGTTGGACGAGCGCGAGCGACCGCCCGCGCAGTCGGCGACGCAGGAGCAGCCGCACCCGCGGCCGGCACGGCAGCAGTCCCCACCGCGGTCCGAGCCGCACGAGCGGCCGCACCCGAAGCCGAAGCCGCGCCCTGCGGCCCCACGCCAACACCACCTGCAGAAAACCCCGTTGGCCGTGGGCTCCGCCTCCGCTTCCTCGGATGCGGGCAATTCGCCACAGACGGCGCCAGGCCCCTGAAAAGGGGGGCAGGGATTTATCGATAATGCCAGGTCAGGATGCTCGATGTCGGTAACGATTGCGATTCGGATCGCTTATGAGACGCCATTAGTGGGGACCCTGATGCACCCGCTCCATAAGATCCGACAGGTACTCACGGGGGCTCACGGGGGCTGACGTTCGGCTGCTGAGTTCTTTGCGATCTTTTCGGCGAGGCATCTTCCCCACTCGACCGCCTCGCCCAGAGGGGAAATTCATGCTTTCGATGAAGGGGCGGGGCGCAGCCCGCCTTGCCGCCGCGGTCGTGGCCTCGGGCCTGGTCGCGGCCGGCGCGATAGCCACCGCGGGCACTGCCGCGGCGGACGAGACCACCCCCGCGCACGGCGGTGCCACCGCCACGCTCGGTGGTCTGAAGACCTTCGACCAGGCGGTCGTGCACAGTGACGGCGGGGACCAGCGCGTCGGCGCCGGGCTCTTCGAGATGTCCGTCGACAACGGCGGCACCCTCCAGACGTACTGCATCGACATCCACAACCCGACGCAGCAGCAGGCGAAGTACCAGGAAGTGCCCTGGAGCGCCTCGTCGCTGCACAACAACGGGGACGCCGGCAAGATCCGCTGGATCCTGCAGAACTCCTACCCCCAGGTGAACGACCTGGCCGCGCTCGCCGCCAAGGCCGGTGCCGGGAACCTCACCGAGAAGACCGCCGCGGCCGGCACCCAGGTCGCGATCTGGCGCTTCTCCGACCACGCCAAGGTGGACGCGGTCGACCCGGCGGCCGAGAAGCTCGCCGACTTCCTGGAGAAGAACGCGCAGAACGTCGCCGAGCCCAGGGCCTCGCTGACGCTGGACCCGCCGGCCGTCTCCGGCAAGTCCGGCAGCAAGCTCGGCCCGGTCACCGTGCACACCAACGCCGACAGCGTCACGATCTCCCCGGCCGCCGACGTCCCGGCCGGCGTCAAGGTCGTGGGCAAGGACGGCAAGCCGGTCACCAGCGCCACCGACGGCACCCAGCTCTTCTTCGACGTGCCCAAGGGTGCCGCGGACGGCAGCACCTCGCTGACCGCGCAGGCCGCCACCAAGGTCCCGGTCGGCCGCGCCTTCACCGGCATCGGCGAGCACGCCAAGAGCCAGACCCAGATCCTGGCCGGCTCCAGCGAGTCCACGGTCTCCGCGGCCGCCACGGTCTCCTGGAAGAAGCAGGGCGCCATCCCGGCGATCACCGCCGAGAAGAACTGCTCCAAGGGCGGCGTGGACGTCACGGCGACCAACAAGGGCGACGAGGCGTTCGGCTTCCAGCTCTCCGGCAAGCAGTACGAGGTCGCCCCGGGCAAGTCGCAGACCGTGACCGTCCCGGTGGCCGAGGACCAGCCGTACGAGATCACGATCAAGGGTGCGGGCGGTTTCAAGAAGACCTTCACCGGTGTTCTGGACTGCAAGACCGCCGGTAGCGGCGGCGGCAAGCCCTCCCCCCAGCCCAGCCCGGCCTCGGTCGGCGGCAGCACCGGTGGCGATCACGGCACCGACCTCGCCGAGACCGGCTCCAGCAGTGCCACGCCGATGATCGCGGGCATCGCGGTCGTCCTCGTGGTGGTCGGCGGCGGCGCGGTGTTCTTCCTCCGCAAGAAGAAGACCGGTTCGCCCGCCCAGTAACAATCGGCGACCGTCCGGTGACCGGGCGGTGGTCGAGGAACATCCCGTGGCCCCGGAGCGTTGTGCTGCTCCGGGGCCACGGGCGTCCGCCCGTCGGAACCCGTTTCCTTCCAGGGATGGACGTACGGCAAGATGGGGTGTATCTGCCCTCCCTCGGCCGTGTCCTCCGAAGGCCCCGGGCGGTGCCGCTCACAGACCCTTTTCGATCCAATCTGCCGGACGGTTTCTCTTGGCTGAGTACATCTACACGATGCGCAAGACGCGCAAGGCGCACGGCGACAAGGTCATCCTCGATGACGTGACGCTGAGCTTCCTGCCGGGCGCGAAGATCGGTGTCGTGGGTCCCAACGGCGCCGGTAAGTCCACGGTGCTGAAGATCATGGCCGGTCTTGAGCAGCCGTCGAACGGTGACGCCTTCCTCTCCCCCGGCTACACCGTGGGCATGCTCCTGCAGGAGCCGCCGCTGGACGAGTCGAAGACGGTGCTGCAGAACGTCCAGGACGGCGCCGCCGAGATCATGGGCAAGCTGCACCGCTTCAACGAGGTCGCCGAGCTGATGGCGACCGACTACTCCGACGCGCTGATGGAGGAGATGGGCAAGCTCCAGGAGGACCTCGACCACGCAAACGCGTGGGACCTGGACACCCAGCTGGAGCAGGCGATGGACGCGCTGGGCTGCCCGCCCGGCGACTGGCCGGTCACCAACCTCTCCGGTGGTGAGCGCCGCCGCGTCGCACTGTGCAAGCTGCTGCTGGAGGCCCCCGACCTGCTGCTGCTCGACGAGCCCACCAACCACCTGGACGCCGAGTCCGTGCAGTGGCTGGAGCAGCACCTGGCGAAGTACCCCGGCACCGTCGTCGCCGTCACCCACGACCGGTACTTCCTCGACAACGTCGCCGGCTGGATCCTGGAGCTCGACCGCGGCCGCGCCATCGGCTACGAGGGCAACTACTCCACGTACCTGGAGACCAAGCAGACCCGTCTGAAGGTCGAGGGCCAGAAGGACGCCAAGCGCGCCAAGCGCCTGAAGGACGAGCTGGAGTGGGTGCGCTCCAACGCCAAGGGGCGGCAGGCCAAGTCCAAGGCGCGTCTGGCGCGCTACGAGGAGATGGCGGCCGAGGCCGACAAGATGCGGAAGCTGGACTTCGAGGAGATCCAGATCCCGCCGGGCCCGCGCCTGGGCAACGTCGTCGTCGAGGTGGAGAAGCTCAACAAGGCATTCGGCGAGAAGGTCCTGATCGACGACCTGAGCTTCACGCTGCCGCGCAACGGCATCGTGGGCGTCATCGGCCCGAACGGCGCCGGCAAGACCACGCTGTTCAAGATGATCCAGGGCCTGGAGACCCCGGACTCCGGCGACATCAAGGTCGGCGAGACCGTCAAGATCTCCTACGTCGACCAGAGCCGCGAGAACATCGACCCCAAGAAGACCCTGTGGGCCGTGGTCTCCGACGAGCTGGACTACATCAACGTCGGCCAGGTCGAGATGCCCTCGCGGGCGTATGTCTCCGCGTTCGGCTTCAAGGGCCCGGACCAGCAGAAGCCGGCCGGGGTGCTCTCCGGTGGCGAGCGCAACCGCCTGAACCTGGCGCTCACCCTCAAGCAGGGCGGCAACCTGCTCCTCCTCGACGAGCCGACCAACGACCTCGACGTCGAGACGCTCTCCTCGCTGGAGAACGCGCTGCTGGAGTTCCCCGGCTGCGCCGTGGTCGTCTCCCACGACCGCTGGTTCCTCGACCGCGTCGCCACCCACATCCTGGCGTACGAGGGCGAATCCAAGTGGTTCTGGTTCGAGGGCAACTTCGAGTCCTACGAGAAGAACAAGATCGAGCGGCTCGGCGCGGAGGCCGCCCGCCCGCACCGCGCCACGTACAAGAAGCTCACCCGGGGCTGACCGTCGTGCGTCACCTCTACTCCTGCCCCCTGCGCTGGTCGGACATGGACGCGTTCGGCCACGTCAACAACGTGGTCTTCGTCCGCTACCTCGAAGAGGCGCGGATCGACTTCATGCGCCGGCTGGCGCCGGGGGGCGGCAGCCCGTCGTTCAAGGGCGGCTCGGTCGTCGCCCGGCACGAGATCGACTATCTGCGGCCGCTGGTGCACCGGCACGCCCCGGTGACCGTCGAGTTGTGGGTGACGAGGGTCAGCGCCGCGTCGCTGACCGTCGGCTACGAGGTCAAGGACGAGGACGCGCTCTATGCGCGGGCATCGACCGTCGTCGTGCCGTTCGACTTCACCGAGGGCCGTCCGCGGCGCCTCAGCGCGGAGGAGAAGGGCATCCTCAAGGAGTATCTGGACGACGCCTCGCGTCAGGAGGGATCCGTCGCGGTATGACGGCGCTGCATCTGGCCGATGCCGGGGAGGCGGCGGACCTCGCCGCCTTCCTCGCCCGGCTGATCCACTACGACCGCGCCGCGGCGGTACGGCTCCAGGCCGGCGGCGGGGTGCTCGCCGTCTTCGGCCGCCCGCCGTCCTTCGAGGTACTGGCGATCCGCACCGCCCGGCTGGCCGGCGACACCGGCCTGGACACCACCGTCTCGGCCGGTGAACTCCTCGAAGGCATCGAGCCGTCGGCGGGCACGCTGACCGTGCCCGCCGCCGTCACGGGACCGCCGTGGACCGGGCTGCTGCCGCCGCGCGGCGGCTGGCAGCGGGTGCCGGGACTGCCGGCGCCCGAGGCGCTGGTGCGCGCGGTGGCCGCCGCGGTCGCCGAGTTCCGGGCCCGTGACGAGGCGCTGCCGCCGCAGCACCGCACCCGCGCCGAACGCGACCGCATCGGCCGGGAGATCTGGTCGCGCACCCTCGGCGACACCCACCTCCCGCTGCGCGCCGCGCATGCCGCCCAGTCGCTGGGCTTTCTGCGTCCGGCCCGGGCCGGGGCGCTGACCGGCGGCCCCACCGCCGGCGCTCAGGGCGAGCTGCCCGGGGGCCAGTCGCTGAGCCTGCTCTCCGCGGGCGGCTGGCTGCGGCTGAGCACCCCGTACGGATCGATCGCCGTACGGACCGGGGGACCGGCCGGGCTCACGGGCCTGTCGGGGCTCACGGTCACACCGGTCTGAGGCGGCAGGGCCCGGCCAGGACCCATCGGACAGGCCCTAGGAGTCCCGGTCCGCGCGCCGGGCGTCCCCGGGCTCCGGCGCCTGCCCGCCCCCGTCAGCAGCCCCGTCGGCGGGCACCTCCCCGGGACCTTCCCCAGGCCCCTCCTCCTGCCGTCCCTCGTCGGCCGGCCGGTCCGGCCACACCCCGATGTGGTCGCTCTCCAGCTCCAGCAGGACGCGATGCTCCATGCCCAGGCTTCCGGTGTAATCGGCCGGCAGCTGGAGGCGGCCCGCCCGGTCGAGCATCGCGTATTCGCGGGCGACCAGGGACTCCCGGCCCGTCGCGGCGTCGCGTTCGGTGCGCCGCAGCACCTCCGACGACGTACGGCCGTCGCGGATGGCGACGGTGCGCCGCACCTCGCTCGCCACCGCCTGGTCATGGGTGACGATCACGATGGTGGTGCCCAGCTCCTCGTTGGCGGTGCGGAAGGCGGTGAAGACCTGCTCGGCGGTGTGCGAGTCCAGCTCGCCGGTCGGCTCGTCGGCCAGCAGGACCGACGGGGTGTTCGCCAGCGCCACCGCGATGGCGGTGCGCTGCTGCTCACCGCCGGAGAGCTGGTGCGGCCGGCGGTCGCGGCAGTGCTCCAGGGAGAGCATCGACAGCAGCCGCTCGGCGGCCTTCGTACGGGCCGCCCGGCGCCGGCCGCCGCTCAGCCGCATCGGCAGCGTGACGTTCTGCAGCGTGGTCAGATACGGCAGGAGGTTGCGGGCGGTCTGCTGCCAGACGAAGCCGACGACCTCGCGGCGGTAGCCGAGCCGGGCCCCGGCGTCCATGGTCAGCAGATCGCGGCCGGCGACCTTGGCGGCGCCGGCGGTCGGCACGTCCAGCCCGGCCAGAATGTTCATCAGCGTGGACTTGCCGCTGCCGGACGCGCCGACCAGCGCCATCAACTCGCCCTCGGCGACCAGTAGATCGAGCCCCTGGAGGGCCTGCACCTCGACGCCGTCGGTGGTGAAGACCCGTACCAGCCGGTCGCAGGCGATCAGCGCATCGTGCCCGTAGGCGGGGCGCCGGCGCCGGGCCGCCGCGCGGCGCTCCAGCTCGGCGAGGCTCGCGAGCCCGGTGCCGGCCGCGGCCGCGGAGGCGCCCTCGCCGTGGTCGGACGGTGTGGTCATCCCAGGTCCCCCAGTCTCCATTCGGCGCGCTCGCGCCGCCGTTCGCTCAGCCACGCCTGGGCCAGTGCCACCGCCAGCGCCAGCGCGACCACGCCCGCCGACGGCAGCAGCAGCGACGCGGGATCGGACCGCAGCCGTACGGTGTCCGGTGCGCCGCCCGCGGCCCCGGCCAGGGCGAGCGCGGTGAGGTCCATACCGGGGCGCAGCAGCCGGATCGTGGCGGCGCCGGCCAGCGCCCCGCCGAACGCCGCCAGCAGCGCCGGCGGCAGCGCTTCGAGGACCATCAGGCGCCGTCCCCGTGCCGGTGTCAGGCCCATCGCGCGCAGCCGGAACAGCAGATGGGCCTGCTGCGGGGCGGCCTGGAGGCGTGCGAGGAGCAGGGCCAGCAGCGCGAATCCGGCGCCGGCCGCGACGGCGGCGGTGTACAGGCGCTGCGCGCCCTGCTGGAGGGGCGGATCGGCGAGCCGCGCGCGTTCGGCGGAGCGCAGCACCAGGTCGGCGGAGAGCGACGCCGGGGTGTGCGCGCGGACGGTGGTGCGCAGCGCCTCGGTGTCCAGCCGGCGGCCGGACAGCAGCAGGACGGTGGGGCCGTTGGCGGGTTCGGCGTAGGTGTCCGGGTGGCGGCGCGCCACGCTCTCCGCGTTGATCAGGACGAAGTCGCCGCCGGGCTGGGCCGGGGTGTCGGCGCGTACCGCCGCGGGGCGGACGACGAGTTGCCCGAAGTCCGGCTGCAGCGCCATCGGGGCGCGCCCGAACCGGGCCAGGACGCGGGGGGAGACGATCGCCGGCAGCGGCCGGTCGCCGCCGGGGTCGGCCAGCTCCCGGGCGGAGAAGGCGCCCAGCCCGGTGGCGCGGGCGAGCCGGGAGTACGCCTCGGCGTCGGCGATGACCAGATAGAGGGGCGGGCCGCCGTCGTCGGCGGCCTGGACGGCGATCCGTATCGCCACGGTGTCCTCGACGCCCGGCACCTCGGCGACGGCGCGCCGGAGGTCCTGGGGCAGGGGCCGGTCACCGACGAGGCGGGCGTCGGCGCCGACGGCGGTCAGCGCCGCGTGGTCGCGGGCCGCGTCGATGCCCGCGAGCACCGAGCCCCCGAAGGACGCGGTGGTCAGCGCCACCAGGAGCGCGAGCAGGGGCAGCCCGGCGACGGCCGGGGCGCGGCCCGCGCGGGCCAGCGCGAGAAACCCGATCAGCCCCGGGCCGCGGGCGGCGGGGCGGGCGGCCAGCCGCAGCGGGAGCGGGTAGAGCCGCATCAGTAGCAGCGCGGCGATCACGCCGACGAGCACCGGGGCGGCGCTGACCAGGGCGTCCACCCCGTCGCCGGCCGCCGTGCCGCGGCGGCGCAGCGCCACCACCGCGCCCGCCGCCAGTGCCAGTACGGTCAGTTCGGCGACCGTACGGCGCCGGGAGGGGCGGGCATGCGCCAGGTCGGCGCGTTCGGTGGGGCGCGGGCGCCGGTGGGCGGCGGCGGCCCGCAGCGGCAGGGCGAGCGTGCCCAGCAGACCGGCCCCGGCGGCCGCCGCCAGCGAGGGCCAGACGCGCTCACCGGGCAGCAGCGCCAGCGCCAGCCCGCAGCCGGCCGCCGCCGCGGGCAGCGCCACCACGGCGGTCTCCGCCGCCAGTTGCCCGGTCAGCGCGGCCAGCGAGGCGCCGCGGGCCCGCAGCAGCGCCAGCTCCGGCCGCCGCCGGGCCGCCGTCAGCGCACCGGACATCAGCAGCACGACACCGGCGACGGTGCCGATGCCGACCGCGGCCACCGCGATGACCGGCGCGATCGCCGCCCGCGACCGGGCATGGCCCTCCAGCAGGCCGTCCACCGAGCTGTCGGCCAGCGCGTCGCCGCCCGCCACCGCGCGCAACCGGGCGAGCGCCGCGCCGTGTTCGAAGGAGAGCAGCCGGTCGTGCAGGAGCGGAGCCTCCTGGGCGGTCAGCCCGCGCGCGTCCACCGGGTAGCGCCAGAACTTCTCCGGCGCGCCCCCGGTGGACGCCAGCGCCGGGCCGTCCTGGGGCGCCAGCAGCAGACCGGCGTGCCAGAACCGCTGCGGCGGCGGCCCCGGGGTCACGTCCCTGCGGGCGGCGGTCAGCACCGGGTCCACGGCCCAGTACGCGCCGTCCGGGGCACGCGGGGCGAGCAGACCCGAGATCCGTACGGTCAGGCCGTCCAGATGCAGTGCGCTGCCGACGCGCAGGGTCAGCGTCCGCGCGGTGGCGACGGTCACCGCCGCCTCCAGGGTGCGCGCCCCGGGGGCGGCGCCCCGCGGCAGCCGGCCCTTGGTGAGCGCGGCGTGCCGGTCGAGGCCGGACGCCGCCCGGAGCGACAGGGCGGGGGCGACGCCGTCCGGCCGGGGCAGCCAGGCATCGTCTGCGCGCAGCGGCTTGGTGGTGCGGACACCGTGGACCGCATCGTCCGCCGCGATCCGCAGCGGGGCGGCGAACTGCCGTCGGAGCGCCCGGTCCTGGCGGTCGACCTCGGTCGCGGCGAAGGCGGCCGCCGGGTCGGTGCCGGGCGCCCCGGCGGGCGAGACGGAGATCTCCAGGGTCCGATCGCCGGGCGGCGCCGAGGAGATCGCATGGCGCACCCCGCGCGTCTCGTACGCCTCGACCCCGCGCGGGAACGCGGCCGCCAGGAACGCCGTCACCAGCACCAGGGCGCCCAGCGCCGTCGCCGCCGCGCGCGACGTCCGCAGCCGGAGGCGCAGCCAGGCCGCCCAGGTGAGCGCGTTCACCGGACCTCACCCACCGGCCGCCGCGTCCCCGTCCCCGTCTTCGTGCTCGTCCTCATCACAGCGCTCCTTGGCCGCGCAGGGCCCGTACCGGGTCGCCGCGGCGCAGCCCGAGGGCCGCGACGATCAGCAGCGGCACCGCGGCGACCGCCGCCAGCAGCGCGGCCACCTGGCCGGCCGGCAGCTGCACCACAACCGGCGGCACCGGACGGCCCGCCTCCTGGGTCAGCACGATCAGCGGGACCACCGCCCGGGTGAGCACCGTCCCCAGCGCCACGCCGACGGCCAGCGCCAGCGCGACCAGCACGCCCTGCTCGGCGGCGACCATCCGGGCCAGCAGCGGGCGCGGTGCGCCCAGGGCCCGCAACACGGCGAACTCCCCGGCCCGTTCGCGGACCGACCCGGCGGTGCCGACCGCGAAGCCGACCGCCGCCAGCGCCACCGCGACCGCCGCGGCGGCCGTCAGCGCGGTCTGCGGGCCGAGCCCCAGCGGATCGTCGTGCAGCTGCCGGGCGATCTCGTCGCGGACCAGGACCTGGCCCGGATCGATGTCCGGGCGGGCCCGCAGCGCGCCCGCGGCCTGCGCCGCCGCACCCGGCTCCGGGCGCAGCCACCACTCGGTCGCGGTCAGCGGCGCGGCGCCGCGATCGGCCAGCGCCTCGTTGACCGCGCCGAAGTCCACCAGCAGCCCGGTGCCGGCCGGGCCGCCGTCCGCCACGGCCGGCAGCGCGCGCACCGCCGCGACGATCCGCGCCTTCAACGGCTCCCCGTTGACCGGGACTTCGATCGTGGCGCCGGTCTTCGAGCCGCTGTCGCGCAGAAACGCCTCGGTCGCGACCGCGGCGAGCGGCGGCCGCTTCGGGTGTGCGGCGGTGATCCGCACCGTCGTCACCGCCGCGCTCCACGGGTCCGGCCGGAAGCCGGTGTCGTAGGTCTGGGACAGCAGACCGCCCTTGGGGACCTCGGCCCGGCCCGCCGCGGGCCCGGACTGCTCGCCCTCGGAGCCGCTGCCGCCGGTGATCTGCGCCCGCCAGGCCAGGGTGGCGGGCGCGGACAGGGGGCGGGGCCGGCCCGCTTCGGTGACGGCCTGTGCGGTGGCGACGGTCAGCTGCTGGCGGTGGGAGACCGCCGACCGCTCCGTGTCGGCGACCAGACCGGTCAGCCGCAGGGGACCGGCCGGGCGTCCCGCCGGGGCGCCGGCCGCGGCGGCGAGGTCCGCTTCCAGGGTGTGCGGGGCGCCGTCCGCGGCGAGCGTGCCGAGCGGCAGGGCGTACGGGACGCCGAAGCGGTCGGTGACGACGGCGGAGAGGCCGGCGGGCACCGGCCCGGTGCCGTGCCCGGTGCCGTGCCCGGTGGCGCCCGGCCCGGACGGCAGCTCCTTCAGGGAGCGCAGGGTCGCGCTCAGCCGTAGGCGGCCGGTGTCCGCGGGGAGTTCGAGGCCGACCGGAGTGCCGTCGTGCGGTGCCACCGTCCGCAGCACCCGGTCCGCGGCCCGGCCCGACCGGTCGTCCGGGGCGCCGCCCAGCAGGTCGCCGCGCGGCAGCAGCGCCCCCGCCGACCGCCCGGCGTCCAGGGCGAGCAGCGAGGAGGTCCGGCCGCCCGACAGGTTCAGCACGGCCTGCCCGGCGGGCAGCGCCGCGGCCACCCCCGGCACCGCCGCATACGCCCCGCCCTGGCCCAACTGCGGTGCCCGGCCGCCCAGTACGCGCACCGCCGCGCCCGCCCGGAAGTCGGCCTGGTCGTCCTGCGAGCGGTCCCAGGACGCACGCTGGCCGATCGCCAGCATGCCCAGCGCGGTGGCCAGCACCAGCAGCAGCACGGGGCCCGCGCCGCGGTCGGGGCCTCCCCTGCTCGAACGGAGTGGAGAGCCTGGGGAGGGGCGGCGGCTGATCTGCCAGCCGGCCAGCGCCGCGGCCAGGCCCCGGCCGCCGGCCGCGCCCCGCTCGGCGATCCGGGCGACGAGGGGCAGCAGCCGCAGCGTCAGCACCGTTCCGGCGAGCAGGGCCAGCGCCGGAGCGGCCACCAGGACCGGATCGATACCGAGGCGGCCGGTGGTGTCGCCGGTCAGCACCCCGCCGCCGTCCGGTCCGTCGCCGCCCGCCGTCTGCCGCTGGAGCTGCCAGTACGCGACCCCGGCGAGCACCAGCAGCCCGAGGTCCGCGCCCGTGCGTCCCCAGGACCGCCACTCCGTCCGCCCGGGGGAGCGCCCGAGGACGCCGGGCAGCGCCCGCCGCCGCGGTGGGCCGTCATCCCCGCCGTCCAGCAGCGCGGGCGCGGCGATCGCGAGCGCGCAGCCCAGCGCCACGCCGGTCCCCGCCAGCCAGGTCGCGCCGGTGAGCCGGGTGTCCACCGGCAGTCCGATGCGGGCCGGCGCACCGCTGCCGGCCAGCAGGCGCATCAGCGGGCCGGCCAGCAGCGGCGCGCCCAGCGCGGCCGGGGCGGCGAGCAGCAGCGACTCGGCCAGGGCCAGCCCCGCGATCCGCCGCCGGGAGCCGCCGCGGGCCCGCAGCAGCGCCGTCTCGCCGGTCCGCGCGCTGCTCAGCATCCGGGCGACGAGCAGCAGCGCGTACCCGGCGAGCAGGATCAGCTGCAGCGCGACGATCAGGATCGTCGAGCGGTTCACCAGCAGCGACCGCTGCAACTGCCCCAGGGCGTCGGGCAGATCGGTGGTGGCGGTGGCCCGGCCCGCGAACGCCGGATCGGCCATCAGCGCCCTGGGCGCGCGTCCGGCGGCGGCGCGCAGCGCGTCCAGCCGGTCCGCGGTCAGCGAGCGGAAGTCGGCGGTGGCGAGCCAGCCGGCCGAGTCCTGCACCAGCGGTCCGCCGCGGAACGCCGCCGGGTCGGTGACCATCGGCCCGTAGGTGGTGAAGTCGAGGGTGCGCACCCCGCGCCCGCCGAGGTCGTCGAGCTTCCAGTAGGGGTCGGTGCGGTCCTTGGGCCGGTAGACGCCGGTGACCTCGACGGCCAGACGGGGGCCGGACAGCCGGTTGTCGAGGGTCAGCCGCCGACCGGGCCCGATCCCGAGCCGGGCGGCCGCGGCCTCGGGCACGGCGATCGGCAGCGGCCCGTGTGCGGCAGGCGCGGGCCAGCGCCCCTTGGTGAGCGTGAGGCGGGAGCGGTCCATGGCCGCGAGGTGGGTCAGATCCGGCTCGCCCTTACGGGCCCGCGGCGGCCGGAGTGCGCGGGGCAGCGCGTACGGCCCGGAGCGGGTCAGGGTGTGGACCGTGAACGGCAGTCGGTCGAAGGCCCGCCGGGCTCCCGTGTGCACCGCGCGGTCGGCCTGCTCCCGCTGCTCCGCGGGCAGTTGGGCCTTCACCTGGAGCGCGGCGGCCGCCGCGGAGCGCGTGCGCAGGGTCGTGCGCAGGCCGGCGTCCCCGACCGCGTCGGAGAAGGCGGAAAGCGTCGCCAGCACCGTGCTGGTCAGCAGTACCGACACCAGCGCGGCGGTCAGCAGCAGGCGATGCGCCCGCACCCGCACGAAGACGAAGCCGGCCATGGTCCCCCTGCCAGGCTCGCAGCACCCACCCCAACAGCACCAAACAGATGAACAGATGCTGTCAGAGCGCGGTGTCCGGTGAGCGGATTGCGGGAGTCCTTGACCGGATTGTGACGGGGCCGGGCGGCTGGGGGCGCGGGGCCGCCCGGTGTGACGCGTTCCTCAGTCCGCGGCGTTGATCATCGAGGCGGCCGCATACGTGAGGTAGTTCCACAGCTGCGTCTCGTGTTCCTCGGACAGGCCCAGGGAGTCCACGGCGTCGTGCATATGCCGCAGCCAGGCGTCGTGCGCGGCCCGGTCGACGGTGAACGGGGCGTGCCGCATCCGCAGCCGGGGGTGGCCGCGGCCGTCGCTGTACGTACGGGGGCCGCCCCAGTACTGCATGAGGAAGAGCGCGAGGCGCTCCTCGGCCGGGCCCAGGTCCTCCTCCGGGTACATCGGCCGCAGCAGCGGGTCCTCGGCGACTCCCTGGTAGAAGCGGTGCACCAGGCGGCGGAAGGTCTCCTCGCCACCGACCTGCTCGTAGAAGGTCTGCTCCTGAAGCGTGCCGCGTGGAATCTTGTTCACCCGTCCATGGTGGCAGACGCCCAGGGCTAGGACTCCGGTCGTAGGACGATCCACGGGGGCGCCGGCACCGCAAAGGCGAACGGGGCGTGATCGATTGATCACGCCCCGTTCGTCCGGTGTACGGCCCGCGGGTCAGCCCCGGCGGATGGTCAGCGTCGTCCAGGCGCCGACGTGCACCCGGTCGCCCTCATGGAGCGGCACCGGCACATATGGCTGGATCGGGTCCTCGGCGAGGTTGATCGTCGTGCCGTTGGTGGAGTTCTGGTCCACCACGGCCCAACTGCCGTCCTGCTGCTGCACCAGCAGGGCGTGCTGGTGCGAGACGCCCGGGTCCTCCGGCGCACTGCCCAGGTCGACGTCCGGGGACTCGCCGGTGCTGTTGCGGCGGCGGCCGACCGCGATCTGGCCGTTGGCGAGCGGGAGCACCTGCTCGGGGGAGTACGAGGGCAGGTTGAGCCCCGCCGCCTCCGGGCCGCTGCGGCCCATCATCGCCATGAAGTACTCACGGTCCGGCGCGACCGCGACCACCCAGCCGGCGCCGACGACCGGCTGCGGACCCTGCGGCGGCGCCGCGGGGCCCTGGCCGGGCCCGCCGTTCCACTGCTGGTCCGGTCCGGGCCCCTGCTGCGGCGGCATCTGCTGCTCGAACGGGGGCTGCTGCTCGTACGGGGCCTGCTGCGGCTCGTACGGTCCCGGCTGCTGCGGCGGGAACGGCGTGGGCGGCTGCTGCTCGAACGGGGCCTGCGGGCCGGGTCCGGGCGGCGCGGGCGCCATGGGCGGGGGCGCGCCCTGGGCGCTCGGCGGGTTCAGCGTCCAGTCGTCGCCCTGCTGCGGCGGCGGGCCGGGCTGGCCGGGGCCAGGCATACCGGGCGGCGGGCCGGGCTGCCCGGGGAAGCCGCCGGGTCCGGGCTGGCCCGGGAAGCCACCGGGGCCGGGCTGGTCGGGGAAGCCGGGCGGCGCCATGTCCTGCTGCGGGGGCTGCGGCTGCTGGGGGTGCGGCGGCGGGAAGCCGTAACCGTCCTGCCCGCCCTGCGTACCGGGGCCGGGCCGGCCGGGGCCCGGAGCGGGCGGCGGGAAGCCGTAGCCGCCGCCCTGGGTGCCGGGACCGGGCATACCGGGCGGCGGGCCCGGCTGCTGGCCGGTCGGCTGGCCCGGCGCCGGGGCGTACGACATCGGGGAGTTGGTGAGGAAGTTGTAGCGGCACTCCTCGCAGAAGGGCGCCATCGCCGCGCGCGGGGTACCGCACTGCGGGCACGGCTCGGACTGCACCTGCTGGCCGGGACCGGGCTGGCCGGGGCCGGGCGCGGGCGGCGGGAAGCCGTAGCCGCCGCCCTGTGAACCGGGGCCGGGCTGGCCGGGGGCCGGCGGCGGGAAGCCATAGCCGTCCTGGCCGCCCTGTGTGCCGGGGCCGGGCTGGCCGGGGCCCGGTGCGGGCGGTGGGAAGCCGTAGCCGCCCTGCGGGTCGGGAGCGCCGGGACCCATGCCGCCGGGGCCGGGACCAGGGGCGCCGGGCGGCGGGCCGGGCTGGCCCGGTGGCGGGCCGGGCTGGCCGGGAGGCGGGCCGGGCTGGCCGGGAGGTGGCGTGTTCAGGAAGCCGGCAGGCAGGGAGGGCGGCGGGGGGAGCGCACCCGCCATCCGCTGGCCGCACACCTCGCACCAGTCTTCGGCCACCGACTGGTGGCCGCTCGGGCAGGTCGGCATGTCGGTATTTCCCCCTCCGTACCGTTTCTTTGGGGCACTGCTCGGTACTGATTGTGTCGGTACTGATTGTGAATCTTTGTGGCTATTCATCTCTGCGAATGGTGTTCGTCGAGGGCGTTTCGAGAGGTATCTCGTCTGCCTCGGCGACCTTCGCCTTCAGTCGCACAGTACCGGTCGCCCTGTCGGCGACGCCCACCACCTTCGCAAGGAGTTTCGCCGACTCCCCGTTCCCCCAGGTGCCGGCGGACGGCACCGCGCGACCCGTTTGCACCTTCGCACGGGCGACATTGCCCGACTTACCCGTATCGCGTGCCTGTTGGACAACTTGCGCCAGTTCCACCCGTCCTGTGTAGCGCACTCATCGGCGCCCGTGGTGCGTTCCGCCACGGCGTGTGGCCCACGGGCGCCCGACTCGTCCGGCTGTGGTCCGGTCAGGCCGATCCTGCCCGCACCGACGGCGCGGGGAACGGCACCAGCGCCACCGTTACGTTGTCGTGCCCGCCGCCGTCGAGGGCGTGGGCGACCAGTGTGCGCGCGCCGTTCAGGGGCCTGGTGGGGGCGTCGTGGGGCAGCACCGCGGCCATCTGCTCCGCGGATTCGGCGTAGTTCCACAGCCCGTCCGTGCACACCACCACGACACCGGGGCCGTCCGGCTTGAACGTCGCGGTGTGCGGCTCGACCTCGTAGGCGTCGGCGCCGAGCCAGCCGGTGATGGCGTGCGCCCGCTCGTCGGCGTTCGCCTCGGCCTCGGACATCAGGTTGTTGGCGACCATCTGGGCGGCCCAGGAGTCGTCCTCGGTGAGCCGTACGGGCGGCGCCGTGCGGTCGTTGGGGATCCAGTAGGCGCGGCTGTCGCCGACCCAGCCGACGGTCAGCAGCCCGCCGCCGACCACCGCGCCGACGAACGTACAGGCCGGGGCGTTCTGCTGGCGGTGCTCGTCATGCGCCAGGGCCGGGTCGGCGGCCAGCGAGTCGACCGCGGCGGAGGCCGCCAGGACGGCCTCGTGCATGGCCTGCTGGGGGTGCGTACCGCGCGGCAGCGACGCCAGCAGCGCCTCGCCGGCGGCCTCCGACGCCGCCTTGGACGCCTCGTCCGGGCGGGTCGCGGAGGAGACGCCGTCGCAGACCACCGCGGCCACGGCGGGCGAACCGTCCGGCAGTGCGGTGGCCCGCAGCGCGAAGAAGTCCTCGTTGCGGTGGTGCCGGTGCCCCCGGTCGCTGACCGCCGCGAGGCCCACCAGCTCGCTCTCCATGTGGTCACGGGCGGGCGGCCGGGGCTGCCCGCACCGGGCGCAGTTGCCGTCGGGGTCCACGGGACCCGAAGGGCAGGCCGGGCAGGCGGTGGCCTCCTGGGCGGGAGCGTCCTGGGCAGGAGCGTCCTGGGCGGGGGCGGGCGCTGGCGCACTCGGCGCGCCGGCCTCGATGGCCGCTTCCGCGGCGGCGTCGGCGACGACCTCGTACCCCGCGACCCGGGGGTCGGCGGGCGGCCCGTCCGCCGCCGTCGCGCTGCCGGGCGCCGCGGGCGCACTGCCCGGCACCTGCGGCGCCTCGTCGTCGCCGAAGGGCAACCGGGTCTGCGGATCCGGAGGCGGCGGGCCGGCGGGGCCGCCGGGCGCGGCGGGGGCGGGCGGTACGGGCGGCGCCGGCGGCATGGGCGGCAGCGGAGGTACGGGCGGCGGCCCGGCGGGCGCCGCGTGCCCCGGAGCGGCCCCGTACGCCGACGGCGCGGCCGGCGCCAGGAGAGCGGCGCCGCACCGACCGCAGAACTTGTCCCCCGCATCGAGGGGTTCCTCGCACCCCGCGCACCGGGACGGCCCAGTCACACCCATGTCACACCCATGTCCTGGGGCGGAAGCGGTTGGCCCGCTCCACCAGCTCGATCCTCTTCTCACCACGCTGTGCCAGCCGCGCCAGCAGGCGGTACGACCGCTCCAGGCCGCACCGCAGACCGCGCTCGTCCAGCGGGCTGCCGAGCAGCGCCGACCGCCCGCCGGCGGCGCCCTCCGCGTCCGGGCCGGCACCGTGGCTCCCGGAGAGTACCCAGTCCAGGGCACTGCCCAGTACTTCGGTGGCGAGTTGTTCCCTTCGCTCGGCGTCCAGGCCGAAGTCCGCGAGGGCTTCGACCTGTTGGGCGGCCGCCCGCAGATCCGCCAGCAGCGGATCGCGCGGCGGACGCCGCCGCAGCCGGGCGCGGACCGCCGCGACCCGCGCCGCGGTGTAGTGGATGGACGACTCCGGTACGGACTCCAGGGCCTCGACCGCGCCCGCGCGGTCGCCCGCCGCCAGCCGCACCCGGGCCAGCCCGAACGCGGCACTGACATAGCCGCGGTCGGTCGCCCACACCAGGCGGTAGTACTCCAGGGCGTTGTCCCACTGCTCCAGCAGCTCCGCGCAGAGGGCCAGCGCCAGCTTCGGCGCCGGCTCGCCGGGGAAGGCGTCGTAGACCGCGTCGAAGGCCGGCGCGGCCCGCTCGTGGTCCCCGGTGGCGAGCGCCACCAGGCCGCCGTGCCACACCACCCGCCAGTCGGCGCCCCGCTCCCCGGGATCCCCACCGACCGCCGCCGCGGCGGGCCCGGCCGGCCGCGCTGCGAGCGCCTCCAGCACCGCCTGCGCGGCCGCGCCGTCACCGGTCTCCAGATGGGCGCGCAGCTCCCGCAGCCGGACCTCCAGGGAGTCGGCGGGCGCGCAGCGCAGCGCGGTCAGCAGCTCGGCGGGGGTGGCGGCCGACAGCCCGGCGAGGAGGCCGGCGCCGGGGTCGCCCGGATCCACCCGCGGCACCGGTAGCGCGAGGGCGGCGCCCGCGACGTCCAGGGGGCGCAGCAGCGGACCGATGGCTTCCGGTTCTCCGGGCGCGGGCGCCGTCCCGCGCCCGCCCAGCAGCGAACCGTCGCCCTCCAGCGGGGCCAGCAACTCGGTGCCCACGGCCCGCAGCTCGGGCCCGAACAGGGTCGACGGCGCCGGCCGCGGCTCGCCCGACTGGAGCGCCACCACCTCCCGCAGCACGCCCGTCAGCTGCTCGGACATCTCCTCCGCGGAGGAGAACTGGCGCGCCCGGTCGGGGTCCGTGGCGCGCACCAGCAGCCGGTAGAAGGACTCGTAGCTGCGGAAGACCTCGATGTTGTCCGGATCGGGCAGCGAGTCCGCGAAGACGTTCGTATAGCCCTGGAAGTCGAAGGTCAGGACGGCCAGGGTGCGCGCGACCGTGTACAGGTCGGAGGCGACCGAAGGGCCCAGCTCGGCGATCTCGGGCGCCTGATAGCCGATCGTGCCGTAGATCGGGCTCTCGTGGTCGTCCATCCTGCGCACCGCGCCCATATCGATCAGCTTGAGCTGGTCGTGCTGCTGGATGGCGTTGTCGACCTTGAAGTCGCAGTACAGGAAGCCGCGGCTGTGCAGATGGCCGAGCGCCTCCAGCGCCTCGATGCCGTAGGCGCAGGCCTGCTCGACCGGCAGCGGATCGCGCCTTCCGTGGGGCGTGCGCCGGGCGTTGGCGATGTCCTTGAGCGACTTGCCGCCGACGTACTCCATGACGATATAGCCGTCGAGGCTGCCCGTCCCCCGGTCGAGGTGCTCGACGAAGTTGTAGATCCGGACGATGTTGGCGTGCTCGATCTCGGCGAGGAAGCGCCGTTCGGACATCGCGACCGCCAGCGCCTCCTCGTCACCGGTGTCCAGCAGCCCCTTGAGGACCACCCACCGGTCGGAGACCGCGCGGTCGATCGTCAGATAGACCCAGCCGAGCCCGCCGTGGGCCAGGCAGCCCACGACCTCGTACTGGCCGTGCACCAGCTCACCGGGCCGCAACTTGGGTACAAAGCTGTACGGATGGCCGCACTTGTCGCAGAACCCCTCCGTCCGGCCCGCCTGTTCACCGCGCGCCCGCCCCACCGGGGCACGGCAGTCCGCGCGGCTGCAGAACCGCTTGCGCTCGGGGACCCGCGGATCCTTCAGGACCGCGGTACGCGGATCGGGCCGCGGCACCTCCGGCACCGCCACCAGGCCCGCGCCCAGCCGCCCGCGCGACGACCCGCTGCCCGTGCTGCCGCGCACCGACACCGACCTGCCGCGCGTCGCCCCGCCGCCGGACGGAGCGCGGGAGAGCCGCGCGGAGACCGAGCGCCGGGACGCCGACGAGCGGGCGGAGGGCGGCGTGGAACCGGAGCCGGCGCCCGGGCCGGGGGAGGGGACCGTCAGCAGCGCCCCGGCCGCCGCCCGGCGCGACGCCGTGCCCGCCCGGGCCCGGTCCGTCAGGCCGGTGGGCGGCGAGGAGATCAGGCCGCCCGGCGAGACCACCGGCGCCAGACCGCACCGGTCGCAGTACAGCTCGCCGCCGCCGGCATCGACGTAACCGCCCGCGCAGTCCCGCCGTTGGCAGCGCCCGCCGGCCCGCTCCGTCATGAATCCCCCCTCTCCTCCCGCTGCGGCGGAACCAGCGCCTCCGCCGCCGCCTGCTGATAGCGCCACACCGCGTGCTCGGCCGCCCGCAGATCGCACGGGGCGCTCCACAGCATCCGGCGGGCCACGTCGTACCGCTCCGTCAGCAGCGGATCCGCCGCCATGCCGTGACGCGCCACCTTCGCCTTGTAGGCGTCCAGCCGGCCGCGCAGCTCGGCGCGCACCGCCAGCGGCGCGGTGACCGCCGTCAACGACTCACGGGCGCGGTGGAGTTCCTCCTCCGCGCGCTCCTCCAGGCTGTCCAGCAGCGGCGAGAGCCGGTGCCACTGCGCCCGCCTGCGGTACTCCGCGGCGGCCGCCAGCTGCTCGTGCAGCGCCGTGGACGGGCCGCTGACCGCGGGCACCTCCGACGCGGCGATCTTCGCCAGCACCTCACCGCGCGCCTGGCGCGCCTCGGTCAGCGTCCGGTCGGCGCGCGAGAGGACGTCGCGCAGCTGCATCAGCCGCTGCTCCGCGTCCTGCCGCACGTCCAGCACCGCCGCGATCTCCCGCCGGATGTCCTCCAGCGCGCGGGCCGCCCGGTCGTAGCGCCCGGTGTCCGGACGGCCCCCGCCGGGCGCCGAACTCCCCGTCGACGACGACACCCAGAACGCCAGCGGGTCCGCGATCACCTGGGCGCGCAGCCGCGCCAGCTCGCCGGTGATCCGCTCCAGGTCGTCGCCCGCCGGATGCTCACCGGGGCGCACGCCCACCGAATGCGCCAGCGAACGGGTGCGCTGGAGCTCGGCGGAGAGCAGGTCTATCCGGGCCGGCAGCGCCGACCAGACCGCGTCGGCGGCGACGATCACATCCAGCGACCGCGCGTACAGGCCGTTCATCCGCGCGACGAGCGCCTCCAGGCTCAGCCGCTCGCCCGGCGGGCCGCTCCCCGGGCCGCCGTCCTCCGGGGCCGCGCCGGGCACCGCGACCTCGTCGCCGCGCAGCAGCCGCGTCAGCTCCGCCAGGTCGTCCGGGGACGGCCAGCGCCGCTGCGCCCGAAGTTCGCGCGCCGCCTCCAGCGCCGCCGTGTAGGTGTCGAACAGCGACCACAGGACCGCGATGGAGCGCTCCGTGGCGGCCCAGCGCTCCTTGGTCGTGCCCGACAGATCGGCGCCCTCCAGCAGCCGGCGCCCCGCGTGGTCCTGCAGCGCCAGCAGCGAGGTCTCGATCGCCTCGTACTCGGCGCCGAGCCGCGCCAGTGCGCGGTCCACCTCCTCCCGGCTCAGCACCGGGGCATCGGGCCTCCCCGGAGATCCGGGAAAGGGTCCAGGGACCCCCATCGATCACCTCTCCAATACGCGTACGGTGCACGGCGATTGCTGCGACCGGGTGGCTGCTGCGGTGCGGTTCCCTCCGTTTCCCCTTCCTCTTTCCATAGTGAACGGCATCGGGCCGCTCCATGCGGCGAACGGTGAGGTACTGGGCACCTTGGGGCGGCCGGGCGTGGTACGGCCGCTCGTGGGTCAGTCGCTGTACTCCGGCGACGGCGGCCCCGATATCTCCGGCATATCGGCCCGCAACCAGGTGCGGTACGCCCGCATCCAGGGGCTGTCGGCGCTCCCGTCGCCCCGGTAGTCGTCCAGCACCCTGTTGACCCGGCGCACCAGGTCCGTGTCGGCCTTGTTCATGGCCACGCCGTACGACTCCTTGGTGAACGGCCTGCCCTTCAGCTCCACCTTCGGATCCTGCGCCGCCTGCGCCGCGGCCAGCGCGTTGTCCGTGACCACCGCGTCCGCCTGGCCCAGCTGCAGCCGCACCAGGCAGTCGAGTTGGCTGGGCACCGTCAGCACCTCGGCGCCGTGCCGCTGCTCCGCCAGCTCCGCTTCACCCGTCGAACCCGCGGCCGTGCACACCCGCTTGCCGCGCAGCGAATCGTCGAACGCCTTGATCCCGGACGACTTCGGGGCCAGCACCTGCTGCCCCGCCTGGAAGTACGACGTCGAGAACGCCACCTGCTGCTTGCGCGCGCAGTTGATCGTCATCGTCCGCACCACCATGTCGACCGTGCGCTGCTGCAGCGCCCGTATCCGCTGGTCGGTGGGCACCGCCTTGAAGACGACCTCGGGGTCCGGCCCCAGGATGTCCTCGGCGATCGCCCGCGCCAGATCGATGTCGAAACCCTCCAGCCTGCCGGTGGCCGGATCGCGATACCCCCACCGGTAGGTGTTCTGGTCGACCCCGACGACCAGCCGGCCCCTGTCCTTGATCCGTGCCACCGCCGCACCCTCGGCCGACGACGGCCGCAGGCTCTCCGCGGCGTTCCCCGCCGTGCACGTGGCCGCCGCCGGCTCGGCCGGCGCCGTTCCGGGCCCGTACGCCCGGTGTATCGGCGGTGGTGAGGGCACGCCGCCAGGGCCGGGCCGGTCCGGGTGGGCGGCACCGCCCAGCGCCGGTACCAGCACCGCGGCGGCGGCCGCCATCACCGACATCCCGGCCGCGACCGGTGCCAGGACGGCACGCAGATTCCGCAGTCCTCGCGCGCGCTTCGTCATGTCCCCCTCACCAGTTCCCCTCACCGGTACTCCGCCAGCCTGCGTCCGATCCCCAGCACCGCGCCGAGCGCGGCCAGCGCCGCCAGCGCCCCGGCACCCACCGGCAGTCCGTCCAGCGCCCCGCGCCCGTCGTCCGCCGCCGACCGGAACTCCCCCTGCTCGTGCACCAGCGCCCTGTGCAGCCCGGCCGCCACCCGGTCGAACGACTCACCCGTGGAGCCGTCGGCGCCGATCACCTTCTCCAGCGCCCGGTCGTACTCGCCCTTCTCGTCCGCGGCCCGCGCCTGGGCGTGCCGCGCCTGCCACTGCCGTACGTATGCGGCCGCGTCGCGCACCGGCCCCCGCCCCGCATCGTCGTCCGCCAGCGCCAGCGCCGTGCCCAGCCTGCTCCTCGCCCCCGCCGCACCATGATCGCCTGTGCCGGCCAGATCCCGCATCCCCGAACGGAAGCCGACCTCGTAGAAGTCCCGCTGATCGCGGGTGAGCACCGCACCGCGGGCCACCAGCGTCAGATTCTCGTCCCCGCGTGCCTGCAACGCATCGATCCGCGCCTCGACGAGCACCCGCAGCGACCGGGCGCCGTGCTCGTACGAATCCGTCAGCCCCGCCCGCGCCACCGCATGCCCCACCACCAGCCACACCAATACCGCGACGGAAGCGGCCGTCGCGACCAGCAGCCCCGGAGCGAACACCCGGTTGGTGCGCCGGTAGTGCCGCCGCTGCGCCCATCCCAGCGCGCCGATCGCCACCGCCCCGGCCGCCACCGCACACCACGGCCACGCCTCGGCCTCGTCGTAGTCCGCCGCCAGCCGCTTGGTCTCCGCTTCGTACAACGCCCGTGCGGCCGGCAGAAGTTCCGTACGCATCCGCTCGTTCGCGTACCGCAGATACGCACCGCCGAGCGGCAGCCCCTGCCGGTTGTTCGCCCGCGCCGTCTCCACCAGTCCCGTGTAGCGCGGCAGCTGCCGATTGAGGCGGGCTATCTGCGCGCCCGCCCCGTCCGAACCGCGGGCGCTCTGCGAAGCCTTGGCCAGCAGCTCCGCCGCCGTCGCGATATCGCGTTCGTAGCGCTCGCGCGTGGCCCCGCCGCCCTCTTCGCCCGCCAGGAAGCCGCCGGCGGCCGTGGTGTCCGCATCCGCCAGCGACCGGTAGATGCTCGCCGCGTCCGACGTCAGCGGCTGACTGCGCTCCACCACGTCGTCCGCGGCCGCCGCCCGGTCGGACACCTGCCAGGCCGTGACCGCGCCGAACACCACCACCAGCAGCACCAGGACGGCACCGATCATCCGCAGGCGGCCCGGTTCGGTCGTCGCCGCGGCGCGCAGCCCGTCCAGCCCCTCGGCCCAGGCCGGCCGCCGCCCCGAGGCGGGCGGTGCCACGCTGCTGGTCGACACGGACGACACTGAACCTCCTCCTGGTCGCGGACTGCGGACCCGGCCCCCCGCGTCCGGCGCCCGGAGCGCTTACGACAAGGACCGGTGCATGGGCAGCAGTATGTCCGCCGCCACTGACAAGCACACCGCGATTGCCCTGATCCTGTTCGGATCGCGATCCGCGGCCGGGCCCGCCGCCCCGTCCCCTCCGGCATTACAGTGACCGCAGAGTCATCAGACATCAGACGCCGGATTCACGAGCAGGACATCGGCACACCGGCCGTCGCCCAGGGAGGGAGTGATCTCGTGCAAACAGTCCGCAAGGGCAGGGTGTCGCTCGTGGAGAGCGCGACCGACGAGATCCGCGCCCAGATCGTGAACGGCACCTGGCCGGTGGGCAGCCGCATCCCGCCCGAGAGCGTCCTGTGCGAATCCCTCGGCGTCAGCCGCGCCTCGGTCCGCGAGGCCGTCCGCTCCCTGGTCCACTCAGGACTCCTCGAACCCCGGCAGGGCGACGGCACCTTCGTGATCTCCGACGACGACAGCGCGGCCGCCCTCCGCCGACGTCTCGAACGCGCCGAGCTCAGCCATGTCACCCAGGTCCGCCAGGGCCTCGACGTGGTCGCCGCCCGACAGGCCGCCAAGCATCGCACGGACGCCCAACTCACCGGCATCGAAGCCGCGCTGGCCCGCCGCAACGCAGCCCTCTCCGCCCGCGACACCGACGCCTTCACCGCCGCCGACGCCGAGTTCCACGTCCTGGTCGCCGAGGCCGGTGCCAACCCCGTCCTCGCCGACATCTACCGCTCTCTCAGCGCCGCCCTGCGCGCGGAACTCCGGCGCGCCGCCTGCCTGGACACCGCCACCGCGGCCGCCACCGACCCGCACCTGCGCCTCACCGAGGCCATCCGCGCCCAGGACCCCCAGGCCGCCGTCGACGCCGCCGTCCTCCTTCTCGCCGGCCATGTACGCGACCTGGCCCTCCCTCTCGACGACTGAGCCCCGCCCGGGAACCCTGACGGCGCACTCCACAGCACTGCGCGCCTCCCCCTTCACTCCCACGCGCCGCTGACTCGCCTACCCCTCCATGGCTACGCTGAGTGACGAAGTCGAGCTCGATCTTCACTCAGCAACCACGACGAGCGGGGACCGTCCCGCGCCCGGAAGTCAGGAGACCCTCATGCGCCGCATCGGCGAATTCTTCGCCCGCCTCATCCCAGAAGCCGGCTCCACTCCCCCCTTCGCGCCGCCTGCCTGCGGATTCCTGACCATCGGCGGTACGACCTACATCGATCCGCATGGCACCTACCCCCTCGACCACCGCCTGACCGGCGCCCCCACTCTCGTCATCAACGACACCGACCAACCCATCACCATCGTCACGGAGCGCAACCGCGACCATCCCCCCGCCGCACCCCCGCCCCCTCGCACCCGCCCGCACCTCGTCCCGATCCCGGCCACGGACCTCGTCCTGGGCCCGGGCGAACGCATCGAGACGCGACGGGGGGATGGCGTGCAGGTCGTATAGACGGGCAGGCGGGTGCGAAGGTCGCGAAAGGGGGCGGGGTGCCCCGGGGCCACGTCGCCAAGCCCGCGCCCGCCTTGCCCCGCCCCCTCTACTCCCAGGCCCGCCTCAGCCGCGCATAGGCGTCCGCCTCGGCACCCGCTCGGTCCAGGGTGTCGAGGGCGGCGCCGAGGACCGGTGGTGCGGTGACGACGTGGGGTACCGCCTTGGGGGCGCGATCGGCGAGGAGGTGGAGGACGCGGTCGTGGAGGAGGGGATGGCGGGCGGCCAGGACGCTGCCGCCGAGGACCACCGGGGTGGGCTCGGTGAGGAGGTCGAGGCGTTGCAGGGCGACGGTGGCCATGAGGACGACCTCCTCGGCCTGCCGGGTGATGATGCCGCGGGCGACGGGGTCGCCGCAGGCGGCGACGGCGAAGAGGACCGGGGCCAGTTCGTGGCGGCGCCGGTCGGGGATGCCCCGTAGGTGGAGCGCCTCGATCAGCTCCGGCATGGTCGTCAGGCCGAAGTGGGCGGGGAGCGCGTGGGCCAGCTCGGTCCGGGCGCCGCGGCCGTCCTCGGCGCGGGCCGCGTGCCACAGGGCCTCGTCGGCGAGGAAGGAGCCGCCTCCCCAGTCGCCGGAGATCCGGCCGATGGAGGGGAAGCGGGCGGTGGCTCCGCGGTGGCCGAGGCCGGCGCAGTTGATGCCGGCCCCGCACACCACGGCGACGCCGACCGGCTCCCCGTCGTCGGGCAGTCCGGCCCGCAGCAGTGCGAAGGTGTCGTTGCGGACGGAGACCGTGCGCGACCAGCCGCGACGGGCGATTTCGGAGGTGAGGGCGGTCTCCTCGACGGGGAGGTCGGCGTTGGCGAGGAAGGCGGAGAGGTGGTCGACGGGGCCGGCGCCGGTCGGCCCGGCCTGGGAGAGGGCTGATGCCACCAGGGGAGCCAGTACGTCGACCGCGCGGGCGGCGCCCACCACGGGGGGCTGGAAGCCGCCGCCGCGCGCCGTGCCGAGCAGCCTGCCGTCGGCGGCCACCAGTGCCACGTCGGTCTTGCTGTTGCCCGCGTCGATGGCGAGCGCCGTGCCGGTCAGGCCCACGTGAGGTGCTCCCGGTTGTGCGCGATCAGCTCGTCGGTGAGCCGGTCCGCGTAGTCGATCTGGCCGATGAGGGGGTGCGAGAGGAGGGCGGAGAAGACCCGGTCCCGGCCGCCCTTCAGGGCCGCCTCCAGGGCGAGGTGCTCGTAGGCGGTGACGTTGGCGATCAGTCCGGCGTAGAGGGGTTCCAGGGGGCGTACGGGGAGCGGGGCCGGGCCGGTGGCGTCGATGGTTGCGGGGACCTCGATCACGGCGTCGTCGGGGAGGAAGGGGAGGGTGCCGTTGTTGAGGGCGTTGACGATCTGGGTGTCGCCGGTGTCGCCCAGCAGGGAGGAGGTGAGTGCCACGGCCGCTTCGGAGTAGAAGGCGCCGCCGCGCCGGGCGAGCAGCTCCGGCTTCTCGTCGAGCGCCGGGTCCTGGTAGAGCGTCAGGAGTTGCCGCTCGATGGCGGCGACCTCCGCGGCGCGGGAGGGCTTGCCACGCAACTCCCTTACCACCGCGTCGTGTTGGTAGTAGTAGCGCAGGTAGTAGGAGGGCACGGTGCCGAGGCGGTCGAGGAGCGGGCGGGGCAGGCGCAGATCGTCGGCGATGGCGTCGCCGTGTTCGGCGAGGAGCGCGGGCAGGACGTCCTCGCCGGCGACGCGGACGGCACGCTCCCAGGTGAGGTGGTTGAGGCCGATGTGCTCCAGCTCGACCTGTTCGGGGGAGACCCCCAGCAGTTTCGCGAACTTGCGCTGGAAGCCGATGGCGACGTTGCACAGGCCGACGGCCTTGTGGCCATGGGTGAGCAGGGCGCGGGTGACGATGCCGACGGGGTTGGTGAAGTCGACGATCCAGGCGTCGGGGTTGCGGCGGCGTACCCGCTCGGCGATGTCGAGGACCACGGGAACGGTGCGCAGCGCCTTGGCCAGGCCGCCCGCGCCGGTGGTCTCCTGGCCGACGCAGCCGCACTCCAGGGGCCAGGTCTCGTCCTGGTTGCGGGCGGCCTGGCCGCCGATGCGCAGCTGCAGCAGGACGGCGTCGGCGCCGTCGATCCCGGCGTCGAGGTCGTGGGTCCAGGAGATCGTGCCCGGGTGGCCCTGCCTGGCGAAGATCCGCCGGGCGAGACCGCCCACCCTCTCCAGCCGGTCCACGGCCGGGTCGATCAGGACGAGCTCGCTCACCGGGAGGACGTCACGCAGCCGCGCGAAGCCGTCGATGAGTTCGGGGGTGTAGGTCGAGCCGCCGCCCACCACGGCGAGTTTGACGCTGGGGCGCGGGGACCGGCCTTCGGGCAGACCTCCCCGAGCAGAGGAGACGCAAGGAGCAGCGGAATCGGAAGGAGTAGAGGAGAGGGGTGAAGCAGGGGAGGGGGTGGGGGAGGGGGAGGGGGACGAAGACGGCGGCATGCGGGATCAGCCCTTTACTCCGGTGAGGGTGACGCCTTCGACGAAGGCTTTCTGTGCGAAGAAGAAGACGAGGACGACCGGGGCCATGACCAGCAGCGTCGCGGCCATGGTGAGGTTCCAATTGACGCTGTGGGCGCTCTTGAAGGACTCCAGCCCGTAGGAGAGCGTCCAGGAGGCGGGGTTCTGCGCCGCGTAGATCTGCGGTCCGAAGTAGTCGTTCCAGCAGTAGAAGAACTGGAAGAGGGCGATGGCGGCGATGCCCGGCCTGGCCATCGGTACGACGATCTTGAGCAGGGTGCGCAGCTCCCCGCAGCCGTCGACCTTCGCGGACTCCAGATACTCCTGAGGGATGGTCAGCAGGAACTGCCGCAACAGGAAGATCGAGTAGGCGTCGCCGAACGCCATCGGGATGATCAGCGGCCACAGCGAGCCCGAGAGGTGCAGCTGCTGGGCCCAGACCAGATACATCGGGACCACGACGACCTGCGGTGGCAGCATCATCGTGGAGATGACCAGGATCATCGCGGTGCGGCGGCCGCGGAAGCGGAGTTTGGCCAGTGCGTAGGCGACCGGGACGGCCGAGCAGACGGTGAACAGGGTGCCCAGGCCCGCGTACAGCAGGGAGTTCTTCCACCAGTCCACGAACCCGGGAGTCTCGAAGACGGTGCCGTAGTTGGACCAGTGCCACTCGTGCGGCCACAGCTCGCCGCTCATGGCCTGGTCGTCGCTCATCACGGAGGTCAGGAAGACGAAGACGAAGGGGAGGAGGAAGAACAGGGCGGTCGCGACGGCGAGGGAGTGCACGGCGATCCAGTGCAGCAGCCGGGTGCGGCGGGCGCGGGCGGCCGGGCCGCCGGTCGTGCCGGTACGGGCCGGGGCGGGGCGGGCGGGGAGCGTCGTGGTGGTCATCTCGGATCAGTCCTCCGCCGCAAGCAGGCCGGAGCGCTTGCGCATCAGCAGGGTGGTGACGGCCATGGCGATGACGAAGAGCACGAGGGAGAGCGCGCATGCCGCGCCGGTGTTGAAGTTCTGGAAGCCCAGGGAGTAGACGAGCTGCGGGACGGTGAGGGTGGAGTGGTCCGGGTAGCCGGGCTGGATGACGGTGCCGGGGCCGATGGAGACGCCGGAGGCGAGCTTCCCGGCGACCAGCGCCTGGGTGTAGTACTGCATGGTCTGGACGACGCCGGTGACCACCGCGAACATCACGATGGGCGTGATGGCGGGCCAGGTGACATAGCGGAACTTCCCCCAGGCGCCCGCCCCGTCCAGCTCGGCGGCCTCGTACTGCTCCTTCGGCACGTCCAGCAGCGCCGCCATGAAGATCACCATCAGGTCGCCGATGCCCCACAGCGACAGCATCACCAGCGACGGTTTGGCCCAGGTGGGGTCGTTGAACCAGGAAGGCGCCGGGATGCCGAGCGCCCCGAGGATCTCGTTGACGGGTCCGGTGCCGGGGTTGAGGAGGAAGACGAAGGCGACGGTGGCGGCCACCGGCGGCGCCAGATACGGCAGGTAGAAGGCGGTACGGAAGAACCCCACACCCGACTTGAGCTTGGTGACGAGCAGGCCGATGCCCAGCCCGAAGAGCACCCGGAGCGCGACCATCACCACGACCAGCCACAGCGTGTTCCACAGCGCGGGCCCGAACAGCGGCATCTGCGTCAGCACGTATTTCCAGTTCCGCAGCCCGACGAAATCGGGCGGCTCGATCTGGTTGTAGTGCACGAAGGAGAAGTAGACGGTGGCGATCAGCGGATAGCCGAAGAAGACCGAGAAGCCGATGAGCCAGGGGGAGAGAAAGCCGAGGGTGCGCAGCCGCTCGCGGGAGCGTTTGCGTCGTAGTGCGGGCGCGGGGGCGGTGGTTGCCATGGCGGTTCTCCGTCAGCTCTCGGAGTCGGTCCGGGGAGGCGGTGCGGGTGTTCGCCGGTTCAGTTCTCGGACTGGAGGTTGTCGGCGTCGATCCGGGCGTCGAGTGCCCGCAGGCCCGCTTGGAGGTCGGGGACCCTTCCGGCCTCGACGTCGTAGCAGAAGTCCTGCAGTGCGGTGACGTACTGCCCGCCGTTGGTGGACGGCGGCAGTGCGACGCTGTGCGGGTTCTGCGCGATATCGAGGAAGGTGCGGAACGTCGGGTCGGCGTCCAGTGCGGGCGACTTCAGCGCCGCTTTCGTCGACGGCACGTTATGGATGTCGTTGGCGAACCGGACCACCTGATCGGTGTTCACGGTCAGGAACCTCACCAGTTCCCATGCCGCGTTCTGATGCCGGCTGCTGTGTGCGATACCGGCGACGGTGCCGGTCAGATAGCCCCGCCCGTAGGTGTCGGCCCGGTCGTCCGGCACCGGCATCGGCGCGGTGCCCCAGTCGAACTTCGCCTTTGCCTGGCGGAGCATCAGCCCGCGCCATTCACCGTCCATGTGCATGGCCAGCTTCTGCGTCAGAAAGGCGTTCTGCGAGGACATCTCCTCGCCGAAGGTGGTGCGGAACTTCTCCAGCGGGCCGTAGCCGCCCTGTGCGTGGACCAGCTCGCCGGCGGTGGTGAGGAATTCCGCGGTCGCCGGGTCCTCGGCCAGGCGGGCCTTGCCCTTTCGGTCGAAGTAGGACGGTCCCCACTGGGCGAACATCCGGTCCGGACTGTTCTGGTAGAGCCGGAAGTCGGGCATGAAGCCCACCCGCCGGTAGCCGCCGTCTTCCGTGCGCCGGGTCAGTTTGACGGCATCCCGCTTCAGCTCGGACATGGTGCGCGGCGGCCGAGCGATTCCGGCCTCCTTGAAGGCGTCCTTGTTGTAGTACAGCCCATAGGAATCGGCGAGCAGCGGCAGGGCGCACTGCCGCTTCCGGTAACTCGTGTAATCCAGCAGGGTCTTGGGGAACACCTCTTCCTTGTCCACACCGGTCTTCTTCAGGAACGGATCGAGATCCGCCCACATCCCCGACGAGCAGTACTGCCCCACATTGCCGGTGGTGAAGGACGACACCACATCGGGTGCGTCGTCCCCGCCGGCCCGCAGTGCCTGGTTCATGGTCTCGTCGGTGACATTGGGGACCACCTTCACCGTGATGTTGCGGTGCGTCCTTTCGAAGCGGGCGACGCTGTCGTTGATGGCCTTCATTTCGCCCGGGGTCGACCAGCCGTGCCAGAAGGTGAGCGTGACCGGCTTGGTGGGATCGTCGCGGTCACTGCCGACACTCGGAGAGGCGCAGCCCGAAACGAGCAGCCCGGCGCCGGCCAGCGCCGCTGACACCCGGATGCGCAGACGCGAAATCGGCATGGCGGACTTCCTTTACGGCAGGGGGAGTCGGGGAAGTGGCGCGGGGGCGTGCGGTGCCTTGCTGGGCCGTGCGGTTCCGTACCGGCCGTGCGTGCCGTGCGGGGGAGGGGAGGTTCAGCCGGTGGTGGTGTCGAAGACCGCGTTGCGGGCGTCCGTGAGCGCCGTGTGCAGTGCGCCGATGAGAATCGGATTGCCGCCGATATCGCTCAGCCGCAATTCGGGCCGCGGCAGCGCGAGCCCGGTGAACTCCTCCTCGACCAAGGCGCGCAGCGCCTCCCCGCCGGCCTGCGGGACCTCGCCGGAGAGCACCACCAGCCGCGGGTCGACGACCGCGACCACGGCCGCGAGCCCCGTCGCCAGCCGCCGGGCGACCTCCGCCCGTACGTCGGCGCGGTCCAGCGCCTCTTGGACCGTGCGGGTGCCGGCGGCCCCGTACTCCCGGGCCAGCGCGATCACGCTCGGCGAGCCGACCAGTCGCTGGAAGCCGCCGCCGGCGTCCGGCTGGGCGGCGCTGCGATCGCCGCCCCTGGCCAGCGGCGCGCCGGGCAGCGGCATATAGCCGATCTCGCCCGCGCCGCCGGTGGCACCGCGCAGCAGCCGGCCGCCGAGGACGATGGCGGCACCGACCCCCTCGTCCGCCCACACCAGTACGAAGTCGTCGAAGTCCTGCGCGGCCCCGTCCTGCTGTTCGGCGACCGCCGCCAGATTCACATCGTTCTCGATGGTGATCGGGGCGCCCAGCACGTCGGCCAGCTCCTCCTTCAGCGCCCGCGAGTGCCAGTCCGGCAGATGCGGGGCGTAGCGCAGCCGTCCGGTCCGCGGATCCAGTGCGCCGGGCGTGCCGATCACCGCCCCGTGCAGGTCCTCGCGGCCCAGCCCGGCCTTGGCCAGCGCGCCGTCGACGGCCCTGGCGACCAGCTGCGCCGTCCGGTTCGGCGCCGCCTCGTCCACGGCGTCGGTCCCGACCCGCTCCTCGCCGAGCACCCGCCCGGTGATGTCCGCGACCGCGGCGGTGATCCCCAGCTGGTCGACCGCCAGCGCCGCGATCTGCGCCGCCGTCGGGTCGATCTCGTACAGCTGGGCGTTGGGCCCGGGCCGCCCGGTCACGTTCCCGGTCGTCCGCACCAGCCCCGCGGCCTCCAGCCGCGCCAGCAGCTGCGAGGCGGTGGGCTTGGACAGTCCGGTCAGCGCGCCGATCTGTGTACGGGTCAGCGGTCCCTGCGACACCAGCAGGTCGAGCGCGGCGCGGTCGTTCATGGCCCGCAGGACGCGTGGCGTCCCAGGGGTCCCTTGCGCTTGCTGCCCGCCGGCCATGACCCTCACCCCGTTCGCCGGCGGCCGTGGCGGCCACCGGCATCTGTTAGGAAACCTTCCAATCGATGGACAGGAAGGTAGGTCGCGGGCCGGGGCGGCGTCAATGGGTTGAGCACGGCGAGTTGCCGGCGGAGTACGCCGGGCACGGCGGGAGGGCGAGTCGGGCGGGCGCGGCGAGCGCGGGCGGCAGAAGGCCGGAAGCAGCCGGGTACGGCGAAGGGGCGGCCGCGACATGGATCGCGGCCGCCCCTGGTGCGGCGCGTCGGGCGCCCGGCGTCACTTCGCCCGGCTCACTTCCCGAGCTTCGGCGGCGCCGCTATCGGGTCGGTCGCCAGGGACTGCGGGGACGTCGGGTTGTTGAGGGCCGACGGGGCGCCCATGGCGGCGGTGGGGTCCACCGGGGCCGCCTGCTCTTCCTCCTCCGGGGCCGGGCGCCGGGCGAGGTGGACACCGGCGGCGTCCAGCGCGCGCTTGATCCGCCAGCGCAGTTCGCGCTCCACACCCAGGGACTTGCCGGGCATGGTCTTGGCCGAGACGCTGAGGGTGACCTGGTCCAGGTGCACCTCGCTCAGGCCGAGCACCTCCACCGGCTCCCACAGCCGCTCGTTCCACGGCTCCGCCTTGGACATCTCCTCACCGGCGGCGGTGATGGTGTCGCGGGCGCGCTCCAGGTCCTGGTCGGCGGCGAGCACGACGTCCACGGACGCCGTGGACCAGCCCTGGCTGAGGTTCCCGATCCGCTTGACCTCGCCGTTGCGGATGTACCAGATGGCGCCGTTGGGCCCCCGCAGCTTGGTGACCCGCAGGCCGACCTCGATGACCGTGCCGGTGGCCACGCCCGCGTCGATCTCGTCGCCGACGCCGTACTGGTCCTCAAGGATCATGAAGACGCCGGAGAGGAAGTCGGTGACGAGGTTGCGGGCGCCGAAGCCGATGGCGACGCCGGCCACACCGGCGCTCGCCAGCAGCGGCGCGAGGTTGATCTGGAGCACGGAGAGCACCGTCAGCGCGGCGGTACCCATGATCACGAAGGAGGCGACGCTGCGCAGCACCGAGCCGATGGCCTCGGAGCGCTGGCGCCGGCGCTCGGCGTTGACCAGCAGACCGCCCAGCGCGGTGCCCTGGGCGGCGGCCGCGGTGCGGTTCATCCGCTCGATGAACTTGGTGATGGTGCGGCGGATCACATGACGCAGCACCACCGCGATCACGATGATCAGCAGGATCTGCAGGCCGGACGTGAGCCACGTCCCCCAATTCTCCTGCACCCAGCCGGCGGCGTTGGTGGCCTTCTGTGTGGCCTCGTCGAGCGAGGTCGGGCCGGTGGAGTCGGATGCGGCCGCGCGCAGGGGCGCGGCGGCGACCGGCGAAGCGGACCAGAACACAGTCGAACCTTCCGTATGGGAGCGCAGACCCGGACCGAGGGCCCCCGGGGACCGGGCAGGCCATCCACACTAACGGGGCAACGGGGGCGGTCCGTGCCCTTGTTCGAGCCGGGAGGTCCCAGGGGGGTCGAAATGAGCCGTATCCGCGGGGAAGTGCGGGGGTGTGGTGGAAAACACCTCCGGCCCGTTACTCGGTCATGGTGGCGCTCCGACCAGGCACCGGGGGACACTGTGGGGAGATCGTCCCGGCGCGAGCCACGCGCCGCCGGCGTACAAGGAGGCACCCGTGCCGCATGTCCTGGTCCTCAACGCGTCGTACGAGCCGCTCGGCGTCGTACCGCTCCGCCGCGCGCTCATCCTCGTACTCAATGAGAAGGCTGTGAGCCTTGAGGAGTCCGGCGCCCTGATGCACAGCGCGACCCGTGTCGTTCCGGCTCCGAGTGTGGTCCGCTTGAAGCGGTTCGTGCGGGTGCCCTTTCGCGGCCCCGTGCCACTGACCCGCCGGGCGCTGTTCGCCCGTGACGGCGGGCGCTGTATGTACTGCGGTGGCGTCGCAACCAGCGTCGACCACGTCATCCCGCGCAGTCGCGGCGGTCAGCACACCTGGGAGAACGTCGTCGCCGCCTGCCGGCGGTGCAATCACGTCAAGGCAGACCGCCATGTCGCCGAGATCGGCTGGCGGCTGCGCCATCAGCCCGCCCCGCCGTCAGGACTGGCGTGGCGGATCATCGGCACGGGCCATCGCGATCCGCGCTGGCTGCCGTATTTGCAGCCGTACGGCGCGGATGACGCCTTGGCCCGGATCGACGCCGTATCGGCGTAGCCGGGCCTTTGTACGTGTGGGCCGCCGTGCGGACGGAGCGTCGCTTCGTCCGCACGGCGGCGGCACACGGTCCGCCGCCGCGGAGCGCCATCCGCGGTCCTCGACAGTGTTATCCGCGGTCTTCGGCAAGCGCTATCCGCGGTCTTCGGCAGTCATCCGCGGTCTTCGGCAGTCATCCGCGGTCTTCGACCGCGTAAGCCTCCACCGACCACAGCGAGTATCCGAACCGGGTGGCCCGCTTGTCGCCCTGTATCCGGACGAAGCGGGCATCCTTCGCGTCCATCCTGACCGACTCGCGGCCGCCCTTGCCGTCCCGCACCGTGGCGGCCGTGCGCCAGCTGCGACCGTCCGGGGAGACCTGGATGCGGTAGCGGGCCGCGTAGGCGTCCTGCCAGTTCAGCACGAGCCGGCCCAGGCGGGTCGGGTGCGCCAGCGCGAACTGGAGCCAGGCGCCGTCGTCGGCGGTCGAGGACCAGCGGGTCTTGGGGTTCCCGTCGGTGGCGGCCGAGGCGGGGAAGTCGGCGGTCTCGTCCCCCGATGAGGTGGTGGCGGCGCCGCGCGCCAAGTCCTCGCCGCCGGTGCGCGGATAGGCGCGCAGCGACAGCGTCTGCTCCTCGCCGCCGAAGGACACCGGGATCTCATACGTCCCGGAGGCGGCGGATGCGGGCACGTCGATGCCGATGCGGACCGTGGCGGTGCCGCCGCGCGGCGCAGTGACCTCCTTGGGCGCGTGCACGGTGAAGCCCTTGGGCGCCTTGACCGTCAGCTTCTCGCGGACATCGCCCGGGCGGCGGGAGAAGAGCCGGGCGTCGACCGTCGCCCGTCCGCCGGTCTGGGCGTCCGCCTCCTTGCGGGACAGTTCCAGCCCGGCCGGCGGGGTGTCGTCGAACCAGGGGGTCAGCGCGTGCACGGACGGCGCTTCCTCGCCGTTCGCCCAGGTCAGCCGGACCGCGTCGGCGCGCAGCCGGGGCGTGCGGGACTCCGTCCAGCCGGTCGCCGAGAGCCGGTCGAGGCGGCGCCAGCCCTCCCCGGGGACATGCGCCTCCAGCCGGACGCCGCCCGCGGACGGCCCCGGGTCGGTCAGCGCGGTGACCGCGGCCAGCCGGCGGGCCCGTTCGAAGGGGACGGTCAGGGAGGTGGGGTCGGCGCCCTCGGCGGGGCGGGGGGCGTCGCCGCGGGCGCCGGTCCAGGCGTCGGCCTCGGTCATCGCCCGCTGAAGGAACGGCGCCAGGACGCCCTTGCCGACCGTCGCCGGGCTCCGCTCGGCCTCCTTGCGCAGCCGCTGCACCGCGCGCTGCGCCGACCAGGCGGCGTCGCCGTCGCCCTTGGCCTGCGCCGTCAGCGCGTCCACGGCCTGCTCGCCGGCGCTGCCGTAGCGCGCCAACTGCTCGGCCCAGGGCCGGATTTCGGCGGCCAGGTCCGAGTCGAGGTTCCCGGGAGCGGTGCTCATGGTGTGGAAGGCGGCGCGCAGCGCCCCGGCCGCCCTGGCGTAGTCGGGGTCCTTGCCGGGTCGGCCGCCGTTGACCGCCGCTTCGCGGGTCTCCCAGAAGCGGTCGATCAGGGGGCGCAGATACCCGGACTCCTCGCGGTTCAGCAGTGAGGAGGAGGCGTTGCCGGCGAGCGCGCGCAGGGCGGCGCGGGCCCGGGGGGCGCCGCCCGCCAGATCGTCGACGGCCGCCGCCCAGGACTCCGCCGGGCGGTATTCGCGCGGGTTCCAGGCGTAGTCGGCGCTGGTGAAGAGCGGGATACGGGAGGCCAGCGGCTGCGCCATGGCGTTGGCGAGCACCGCCGAGGAGCCGGTGGCGACGGCCGGTTCGCGGCCGCGGTAGGGGCCGAGGAAGATCCGGTCCTGCGCGTAGTCGTTGACCGGGTAGTTGTCCATGGTGACCAGCGGGTGGCCGAACGCCTGGCGGGCGGTGGACAGTTCACCGCCGGTGATGGTCCGCGGGACCACCCCGACACCGGTCCAGGCCACCTCGACCCGCTCGCCGAGCGCCTCGGCGAGCGCGCTGCGATACGCCGTGGAGCCGTCCTGGTAGTACTCGGTCGGCATCAGCGACAGCGGCGCGGCGTCCGGGTGCCGCTCGCGCAGATGGCCGGCGAGCGCGTTGGCGACATGGGCCTGCGCCTTGGCGGCCGCCTCGGGGCCGGTGCCGAAGGCGTCCTCGTCGGCGCCGCAGTGCCATTCGTCGTAGCTGACGTCCTGGAACTGCAGCTGGAAGGAGCGCACCCCCAGGGCCCACATCGCGTCCACCTTGCGCCGCAGCGCCCGCAGGTCCTCCTCGGACGAGAAGCACAGCGCCTGGCCGGGGGCGAGCGCCCAGCCCAGCGTGACGTGGTTGGCGCGGGCCCGCTCGGCCAGCGCCCGGAAGTCCGCGCGCTGCGCGGCCGGGTACGCCTCGCGCCAGCGGGCCTGGCGGTAGGGGTCGTCGCCGGGCGCGTACAGGTAGTGGTTCTGCTTGGTGCGGCCCAGGAAGTCCAGCTGGGCGAGCCGCTGCGCCCGGCTCCAGGGCTGGCCGTAGAACCCCTCGGTGGTGCCGCGCACCGCCGTGCCGGGCCAGTCCCGTACGACCACCGACGCCAGCTGCCGACCGCCCCCATCGTGGTCCGCGCCGTCGGTGACCAGCTGCCGCAGCGTCTGCGCGGCGTGGAAGAGGCCGTCCGGGCCGACGCCGGCCAGCGCGACCGTGTCCCGGCCGCCGACCTGGCCCACGGCCAGCCGGTAGCCGCCGGAGGGCAGATCGCCACGGGCCGGTGCGCGCAGCGCCCGCAGCGCCTCCTCGGCCGGCTCGCCGCCGACCAGGACCACCGGCCCGGTGGCGGGCGGCCGCTCGCCGGGCGCCTGCTGCCGGACGGTGCGCACGCCGGCGTCCCGCAGCAGACCGCGCAGCACGTCCAGGGTGGCGGGGTCGGTGTCCGGCGCGGCCACCAGCGTCGCCTGGCCGCCCAGGGGCACGGCGGTGCCGAGCTCCTGCAGCGACTGGGGGCGCGGCCAGACGGCGGGCAGCCGCCCGGCGCCGGCCGGCCGGTCCGGCTGGTCGGGGGTGCCGATGGCAGGGTCCGCGGGCGCGGCCTGGGCGCTGGGCACCCCGCCCAGCAGCCCGCCGATCACCGCGGCGGCCAGGGCGGTGGTCCCCGCCGCCCGCGCGCGGGCGCCCGCGCCGCTTCCCCGGCCGCTCCTACCGATTCTTCCGACGCTCCACACGCCCCGGCCTCGCACGGCTGCTCCTCGTCCCCGTCCATCACTCGCCGGCTTCCACCGGCGCCCCGTTTTCCCGCCGATGTCCGTTCGGACAGACCTTCGGCCGTGAGCCCACCATTGTGGCGGTGAGGGTGTCAACCGGGCGATGCCGGGGTCCGGACGGCTGTGCGGATGCGGGCGTACGGCCGGCGTTCCGGGCGGGTGCGCGCAAGGAGGCAGGTCCGCAGGACTTCCGTCGCGGAGGCCGGTTGTGGCGTGTTCTGTATGCCCGCGGGTGTCCCCGGCAGTGAAATCGCCTGCGTGGGGGATAATGTGACGTGGGTCACGTTTCATGAGCAGATGCGTCTGTGATCGTGCCGAGTGGGTAGGGCCCAGGTGTCCCACTATCGATGAACGGGAGGCCTTCGTGGCCGCGTCCGCTCAACTGCTCCTCGACGCCCTGTCCTCCAAACCGGGAGGTGCGACGGTGGAGTCCGATCTCTTCGACGGGGTGTCCAACCCCGACTCCGGCCTGGACGGCTCCGGATCCTTCAGCTTCGTCGAGCCGCCCCTGACCAGCGAGCCCCCGCTCGCCGACGCCGCCCCGCTGACCAGCGAGGTCCCGATCGCCGCCGAGCTGCCGCTGACCAGCGAGCCGACGGCCGCCGGCCTGGGCACGGAGTCCATGGAGGTCTGAGAGCCCATGGGGCGTGCTCGGCTCGCCCGGTTGCACGGCGTCGCCACGTCGTACGCACCCGCACCGGGCAGGACCATCGAGATCGCCGACGACACCGTCGTCGCCGTGCTCGCCGCACTGGGGGTCGACGCCTCCACCCCGCACGCCGTACGCACCGCCCTGGCCGCGTACGAGGACGGACCGGGGCGCGCCCTGCTGCCGCCCACCGTCGTCGCCCGCCCGGGCCGGCCGCCCGACCTCGCAGGTCTCCCCGAAGGCACCGTCCTGAGGGTGGAGCCCGAGGACGGGGAGCCCCCCGGCGGCCTTGCCGGGCCCGGCCCGCGGGAGCTGGCCCGGCTGCCCCTGGGCGTCCACACGCTCCGCGCCCACGCCCCCGACGGGCGCCGCGCCCGCGCCCATCTGATCGTCGCGCCCGACCGGGTGCCCGCACCGCCCGGCCGCAGCCACGGCTTCCTGGTGCAGCTGTACTCCCTGCTGTCCCGGCAGTCCTGGGGCATGGGCGACCTCGGCGACCTGGCCGACCTCGCCGCCTGGTCCGGACGCGCGCTGGGCACCGGCTTCGTCCAGCTCAACCCGCTGCACGCGGCCGTCCCCGGCCCGCCCACCGACCCCTCGCCCTACCGCCCCTCCTCCCGCCGCTTCCCCGACCCGGTCCATCTGCGCATCGAACAGATCCCGGAGTACGCCCAGCTGACCGGCGCCGCCCGCTTACGGGCCGACGAGCTGGCCGCCCGCGCCGGTGCGCTGCGCGCCGAGGTGCTCGACCGCGGCGCGCTGATCGACCGGGACGCGGTCTGGGCGCTCAAGCGCGAGGCCCTGGAGCTACTGGCGGCCGTCCCGCTGACACCGGGCCGGCGGGCCGCGTACTGCGACTTCCTCGCCGAACAGGGGCAGGCGCTGGAGGACCACGCCACCTGGTGCGCGATCGCCGAGCGCCATGGCTCCGACTGGCGCGCATGGCCCGCCGAACTGCGCGATCCGCGGTCCTCGGGCACGGCCCGGCTGCGGCCGCGGCTGCTGGCGCGGATCGACTTCCACTGCCGACTCGCCTGGCTCACCGACCAGCAGCTGGCCGCCGCGCAACGGGCCGCGCGGGACGCCGGGATGGCGGTCGGACTGGTGCACGACCTCGCCGTCGGCGTCCACCCCTCCGGCGCCGACACCTGGGCGCAGCGGGGCGCCTTCGCCGCGGGCATGTCCATCGGGGCGCCGCCCGACGCCTTCAACGCCCGCGGCCAGGACTGGGGCCTGCCGCCGTGGCGCCCCGACGCCCTGGCCGCCGCCGGCTACGCCCCGTACCGCGAGCTGCTGCGCGGACTGCTGCGGCACGCCGGCGCGCTGCGGATCGACCATGTGATGGGGCTGTTCCGGCTGTGGTGGGTGCCCGAGGGCCGGCCGCCGACCGAGGGCGCGTACGTCCGCTACGACGGCGAGGCGATGCTCTCGGCGCTGGCCCTGGAGGCCCATCGGGCCGGCGCCGCGGTGATCGGCGAGGACCTGGGCACCGTAGAGCCGGGAGTGCGCGGGGAACTCGCCGAACGGGGCGTCCTGGGCACGTCGGTGCTGTGGTTCGAGCGGGATTACGGGAACGGGAACGGGAACGGGGCCGGGGACGGGGACGGGGAGTCGGCCGCGGCCGGGGACGCCGACGCGGCGGCCGACCCGCGGCCCGCCGCCGAGGCCCGCATCCTCGCCCCCGACGAGTGGCGCAGCGCCTGCCTGGCCACCGTCACCACCCACGATCTGCCGTCCACCGCCGCCCGCCTGACCGGCGAGGACGTCGCGCTGCGGGAACGGCTCGGGCTGCTGGCCGGGCCGCCGGAGCGGGAGCGTTCCCGGGCCGCCTACGAACTCACCGAATGGCTGGGGGAGTTGGTGCGGCGCGGGCTGCTGCCGGAGGGGGCGGGCGAGGAGGAGGCGGCGGTCAAGGCCGTGCACCGCTTTCTGCTGCGGACCCCGGCGCGGATGGTCGGGGTCTGGCTGCCCGACGCGGTGGGCGACCGACGCCCGCAGAACCTCCCGGGGACATGGGATGAATACCCGAACTGGCGCCTCCCGATCGCCGGCCCCGAGGGGCGACCGCAGACCCTCGAAGAGCTGGCGGCATCGCCCCGACTCCATGCGCTGATGCGGGAGATGTCGTACGGGCTGCACTGAAACCAGGTGCCGCGCACACCCTTCCGGTCTTTCCCGCCGTCCGGCACCATGCCCTGGAAACCATCCAGACATCCGACCATTCGGGCTGCGCTCGTGTGCTCGTCATGGTTCGGCGAGGTGGAGGGAACCATGGCTCTTCGCAGCACCCGGCGGACGCTGTGCGCGCTCGCGCTGGCCGCGGCCGCCGCGCTCGTCCCCGTCCACAGCTCCCTGGCCCGGTCGCCGGCCGCCGGCCCCCCGGTCGCCGACCCCTGCGAGCGGCCCGTGCGCCCGGCCTCCCAGATGGCCGTCGAGCCCTGCGACACCCCCGGGCGGATCATCGACAAGGCCGCCCACATCGTGCCCACCAAGGGGCAACTCGCCTGGCAGCACCGGGAGGTCACTGCCTTCACCCACTTCGGGATGAACACCTTCACGGGCCGTGAATGGGGCTCCGGCGCCGAGGACGAGCAGCTCTTCGACCTCACCGGGCCCGCCCGCTCCGGCTCCTCGCGCCCCTTGGGGATGGACGCCGAGCAGTGGATGCGCGCCTACAAGGCGGCCGGTGCCGAGCAGGTGATGCTGACCGCCAAGCACCACGACGGTTTCGTGCTCTACCCGAGCCGCTACACCCCGCACTCCGTCGCCGCGAGCCCCGGCCGCCCCGATGTCGTCGGCGCCTACGTCAAGGCCGCCCGCAAGGCCGGGCTGAAGGTCGGGATCTACCTCTCGCCGTCCGACGGCGCGGAACTCCCGCACGCCTGGCACGCCCGGTGGGTCGAGGAGATCCGCAGGAAGCAGCAGGAGGGCGAGCCGCTCAGCCTGCCCGAGCGGGTCGCGCTGGAGGACGGTGCGCACGCGCCGCGCGGCCTGGGGCGGTTCGGCAACGGCAGCGCGGTCACCGAGCGCACCATCCCCACTCTCGTCCCCGGTGACGACCGGGCCGCGGCCGTCCGCAGCGGCCGGCTGCCGGTCTTCCGCGTCCGGGCGGACGACTACGACGCCTACTACCTCAACCAGGTCTACGAGCTGTTCACCCAGTACGGGCCCCTCGACGAGCTGTGGCTGGACGGCGCGAACCCCTGGACGGACTCCGGCATCACCCAGAAGTACCAGGTCGCGCAGTGGTTCCGGCTGCTCCACCGGCTCTCCCCGGACACCGTGGTCTTCGCCGGGCCGCAGGGCGCCCGCTGGGTCGGCAACGAGGACGGCGTCGCCCGTGAGACGGAGTGGAGCGTCACCCCTTCCGCGGCCGACCCGTGGACCGTCATGGCCGGCGGGCTGCCCCACGACTCCACCGACCCCGACATCGGCTCCCGCGCCCGGCTGCTGGCGCCCACCACCCGGTACCTCCAGTGGTATCCGGCCGAGGCCGATGTCTCGCTGCGGCCGGGCTGGTTCCACCACCCCGGCGAACGGCCCAAGACACCGGCGCAGTTGATGGACCTGTACGAGAGGAGCGTGGGCCGCAACGCCTCGCTGCTGCTGAACGTCCCGCCCGCCAGGGACGGCCGGATCGCCGCCGAGGACGTCGCCGCGCTCACCGCCTTCGGGACGGCCGTGCGCGAGACCTACGGCAGGGACCTGCGGGCGGCCGGCCCGGGGCCCTGGACCTTCGACCGGATCGGGCTCGCGGAGGACATCCGTCACGGCCAGCGGGTCGAGCGCTTCGCCGTACAGGCGCGGACCGGCGGGACGTGGACGACGCTCGCGGGCGGCACCACCATCGGGCACCGGCGGATCCTCGCCCTGCCGCGGCCGGTGACCGCGGACGCCGTACGGGTCGTCGTCTCCGAAGCCCGCGGGCGGACCCGGCTCGCACCGGTGACGCTGCACCTCGCCCGGGGCGCGGGCGGCTGAGGGGCGGCCCTTGCGCCACCCCGGGCGGGCGGGGCGGCGGGGCGTCCGATACGTTGACTTCGTGAGCAACAAGGTCAAGAAGAATGTCCTGCGCGCCGGAACCATCACCGCCGGCACCGCGCTGATGCTGCTGATGTCGTCCCCCGCGTTTGCGCTCGCCCGCGACGACGGTGACGACCCGGGTCCGGGTCTGAGCGTGATCGAGACGCTCGGCCTCTATGTCGTAGCCCCCATCGTGATCTTCCTGATCATCGCCGGACTCGTCATCGCGAGTGACAAGTCCCGCAAGCAGGCCCAGTCCTAGGACCTGTTCGCCCCACGGCCGCCGGTGCGGCCGGTGCGGGCACCAGCGACGCCTCAAGGGCGCCCATCGGTGACAAGAACCGAGGGGCGCCCTTTGTCGTACCTGGATATTTCCGCAGGTGAAAAAGGGGTTGCGAGGCGGCTATCGAGCGACTTTCGGCCGGTTTGCGAGGGGTCCGCGTTTAACCGGCCCTAACCTACGATGACGTAACCTACGCAGCCGTAGGTCCAACCTACGGCCCCGTAGGTCATCGTCCCCCTGGAGTTCCCCTGTGACCATCGCCCCCGCCCGCCATAACGGAGAGCGCGGCCAGGCCGCCTGGAGCGACGCCCAGCTGCTCTACGCACTCGAAGAGGTCGTCGAGAAGGAACTCAACCGGCACGAGAAGGTCGCCAAGGAGTGGATGCCCCACCAGTACGTCCCCTGGAGCGACGGCCGGAACTTCCCCGGCGTCCTGGAGGGCGGCGAGGCATGGGCCCCTGAGCAGTCCAAGGTCACCGACATCGGCCGGATCGCCCTGGTGGTCAACCTCCTCACCGAGGACAACCTCCCCAGCTACCACCACGAGATCGCCACGCTCTTCGGGCGCGACGGCGCCTGGGGCACCTGGGTGCACCGCTGGACCGCGGAAGAGGGCCGGCACGGCATCGTGATGCGCGACTACCTGCTCACGAGCCGGGCCGTCGACCCCGACGAGCTGGAGCGGTTCCGCATGGCCCACATGTCGGAGGGCTTCGAGTCCGACAACTCGCACAGCATGCTGCACTCGGTGGCGTACGTCGCCTTCCAGGAGCTGGCCACCCGCATCTCGCACCGCAACACCGGCCACCACTCCGGCGACCCGGTCTGCGACCGGATGCTCGCCCGGATCGCCGCGGACGAGAACCTCCATATGCTCTTCTACCGCAACCTCCTGGGCGCGGCGTTCGAGCTGGCCCCCGACCAGACCATGTGCGCCGTACGCGATGTGGTCACCGGCTTCCGGATGCCCGGCCACGGCATGCCCGGCTTCGAGCGGGCCGCGGCCCGGATGGCCCTCGGCGGGATCTACAACCTGCGGATCCACCACGACGACGTGCTCCAGCCGGTGCTGCGCTTTCTGAAGGTGCTGGAGATCGGCGGCCTGGGCGCGGCCGGCCTGGCGGCGCAGGAGGAGCTGGGGCTGTTCATGGGCGGCCTGGACGACCAGGCGCGGAAGTTCGACGAGCGGCAGGCTGCCATCCTCGCCCGCCGGGAAGCCCGCAGGTAAGGCGGCCGCCGGGCGCTCACCTTTCAGTTTGCCTACAAGGTTCAATCGAAATTATTCGATGGACCTGATGGGTTCGGGGCTGCCACGGTGGAGTCTCACCACCCCCGAAGAGAGGAAGCCGTGGCAGTCCTGCAGCGCGTCCGCATCCACCGCACACCGTCCGCGCCGGGCGAAGGCGCCCCCGTGCGGGCGGGGGAGGGGACCGGTGCGGGGCCGACGCCGAGAGCGGCCGTGGGCCTGGCCCTCGCCCTGGCGGCCACCGTGGTCTGGTCCGGCAACTTCGTCATCGCCCGGGCCCTGCACGACGCCGTCCCGCCCGTCCAGACCGCCTTCTGGCGCTGGATCATCGCGCTGCTCGCGGTCGCCCCGCTCGCCCTCGCACAGGTCCGCCGCCAGTGGCCGGCCGTCCGCCGGCACCTCGGATTCCTCGCGCTGGCCGCCCTGTTGGGCGTCACCTGCTTCAACACCCTCGTCTACCAAGCCGGGCGCTCCACCTCGGCCACCAACATGGCCATGATCGCGGCCGCCTCGCCGATGATGATCGCCCTCTTCGACCTCGTCGGCGGGCGGCGCGGCGGGGCCCGCGAGCGGCTCGGGGCGCGACGGGCGGCCGGCATGCTGATCGCGCTGCTCGGCGTCGTCACCCTGGTCGGCAAGGGCTCGCCGACCGCCCTGTGGCGGCTCGACCTCGCCGCCGGCGACCTGTGGATGCTCGCCGCGACCGCCACCTTCGCCGGCTACAGCGCCCTGCTGCGCCGCCGCCCCGCGGAGATCGGCGGGCTCGCCTTCCTCTTCACGACCTTCGCGCTGGGCGCGGCCATGCTGGCGCCCGCCTACGGTGTGAGCCTCGCCGTCGAGGGCGGCTTCACCCCCGGCGCGGAGACGGTCGGGCCGCTGCTCTACATCGGCCTGCTGTCCTCCGCCGTCGCCTACTTCACCTGGAACAAGGCGATCGCCCTGGTCGGCGCCGCCCGCGCCGGGGTCGTCTACTACCTCCAGCCCGTGTGCGTGGCGCTGCTCTCGTCGGCCGTCCTGGGCGAGGCCGTCGGGCCCGTGCAGATGCTGTGCATGGCGCTGATCGTGGCCGGTGTCGCCCTGGGGGCGGCGGGCACCGGGCGGTGAGCGGCACGCCGGATGCGTACGCTGCCCGCATGGCCGACTGGGACATCAAGAAGCTGCGTATCCTGCGCACCCTCCAAGAGCTGGGCACGGTCACCGCGACCGCCGAGGCGCTGCACATGACGCCCTCGGCGGTCTCGCAGCAGCTGACCGGGCTGGCCAAGTCGCTGGGAGTGACGCTGCTGGAGGCCCAGGGCCGGCGGGTGCGGCTGACCGACGCGGCCCAGCTGGTGCTGCGGCACGCCGAGGCGGTCTTCGCACAGCTGGAGCGCGCGGACGCGGAGCTGCTGGGCTACCTCCAGGGCGAGGCCGGCCAGGTGCGCCTCGGCGCGTTCTCCACGGCCATCCCCGCGCTGGTGGTCCCCGCCGTCCAGGAGCTGCGCCGCACGCACCCGGGCCTGTCGGTCGCCGTACGGGAGGCCGAGGCGGAGGCCGCCTACGAGCTGCTGGCGGAGGGCAGCGTCGACCTGGCGCTGTCGCTGGCCGCGCACGCCCCCACCCCGCGCGACCCCAAGTTCAGCCGGGTGGCGCTGCTCGCCGACCCGCTGGACGTGGCGCTGCCGGCCGGGCATCCGCTGGCCTCCGAGCCCGGACTGCGGCTGGCCGACCTGGCGGGCGAACCCTGGATCTTCGGCAGCAGCGGGCCCTGGTCGCAGATCACCACCGCCGCCTGCGAGAACGCCGGGTTCGTGCCCGAGCAGGCGCACGCCGCCGCCGACTGGAGCGCGATCTGGGCGATGGTCGCGGCGGGCATGGGGGTGGCGCTGGTGCCCCGGATGGCGATGGCGGGCGGTATCGGCGCCTTCGGGCGCGGGAGCGGGGAGCCGGGCGGCAGGGACGGCCGCGCCCGGGTCGCGCTGCGGGTGCTGTCCGGTGACCAGCCGCGGCGCCATGTGGTCGCAGCCGTCCGGCGGGGCTCCGAAGGGGCGCCGGGGCTGGCCCGCGTCCTGGCCGCGCTGCGCCAGGCCGCCATCGCCCAGGCGCCCCGCGAGGGCTTCCACACCGGCGGCTGAACGCGCGGAGCGCTCCCTTTCATCATTCAGCTCTGCTGAACATATTCCTCAAAAACTTTCGATGGACCTGTGGGGTGGTGCGCTGCGACGGTGGACCGGTCCGCACCACCCGGCACATCGAAGGGCAACGATGACCAGCACCCCGGCCGACACCACCGACCCGCACGCCAACGACGCCGACCCGTACGGCGGCGGAGACCCCTACGCCGACTACCGCGGCGGGGACTTCCCCTTCACCTCGCTCGTCGATCTCGCCGACCGCCGCTTCGGCGCCGGTGTGATCGCCGCGAACGACGAGTTCTTCGCCGAGCGCGAGAATCTGCTGAAGCCGACTCCGGCGGTCTTCGACCCCGAGCACTTCGGCCACAAGGGCAAGATCATGGACGGCTGGGAGACCCGGCGTCGCCGCGGCGCCGACGGCGAGCACCCCTTCCCGACCGACGACGAGCACGACTGGGCCCTGATCCGCCTGGCCGCCCCCGGCGTGATCCGCGGCGTCGTTGTCGACACCGCCCACTTCCGGGGCAACTACCCCCAGCAGGTCACGGTCGAGGCGACGTCGCTGCCCGGCAGCCCCGGCCCGCAGGAGCTGCTCGCCGACGACGTGAAGTGGGAGGAGCTGGTCCCGCGCACGCCCGTCCGCGGCCACGCCGCCAACGGCTTCGAGGTCACCGTCGAGCGCCGCTTCACGCATCTGCGCCTCAAGCAGCACCCCGACGGCGGCATAGCCCGCCTCCGGGTCCACGGCGAGGTCGTGCCGGACCCGGAGTGGCTCGATGTGCTGGGCACCCTCGACCTGGCCTCCGTCATGCACGGCGGCACCGTCGAGGACGCCTCCGACCGCTTCTACTCCTCGCCCACCCAGATCATCCAGCCCGATCTGTCCCGCAAGATGGACGACGGCTGGGAGAACCGCCGCCGCCGGGTCAAGGGCACCAACGACTGGGTGCGCTTCCGCCTCGCGGCCCAGGGCGAGATCCGCGCCGTCGAGATCGACACCGCCTACCTCAAGGGCAACTCCGCGGGCTGGGCCGCCCTTTACGGCTGCGACGCGGCCGCGGGCGACCCGGCCGACGACGCCTCGTGGTTCGAGATCCTGCCGCGCACGAAGCTGCAGCCCGACACCCCGCACCGCTTCGTGCTGCCCCGCCGGGTCACCGCCACCCACGTACGGCTGGACGTCTTCCCCGACGGCGGCCTCGCCCGTATGCGCCTGCACGGCGACCTCACCGAAGCCGGCCGCGCCGATCTGGTCCGCCGCTTCGACGAGCTCAACGGCTGAACCGCCCCCTGTGTGCCACCGGGCCCCGTAGAAGGAGGGGGCGGGGCCCGGAGCAGGCTTCCCCCGCGCCCTTGAAGGAGCCGGGGGAGCCCCCATCGCCCGGCGGACGGCAACGCATCTGGCGCCCGTCCGCCGGGCGGCACCACACCGCGGCGGTGGCCGGCCGTTACGCCGCCGCGTCCGCCGCCTGCGCCTTCAGCGCCCGCTCGATGCCCGCGCGCGACTCGGTGACCAGGCGGCGCAGTGCCGCGCTCGGTTCGGCCGAGGCCAGCCAGGCGTCGGTGGCGTCCAGGGTCTCCTGGGAGACCTGCAGCGCCGGGTAGAGGCCCACCGCGATCTGCTGGGCCATCTCGTGGCTGCGGGAGTCCCAGACGGACTTCACCGCGTCGAAGTACTTCGCGGTGTACGGCGCCAGCAGCTCCCGCTGGTCGGTCTGCACGAAGCCGCCGATGACGGCCTCCTGCACGGCGTTGGGGAGCTTGTCGGACTCCACGACCGAGGCCCAGGCTCCGGCCTTGGCCTCCTCGGTCGGACGGGCCGCGCGCGCCGTCGCCGCATGCCGCTCGCCCGCCGAGGTCCGGTCCCGCTCCAGCTCCGCGGCGATGGCCTGCTCGTCCGCCCGGCCGGTGGCCGCCAGCCGCTGCAGCAGCGACCAGCGCAGCTCGGTGTCCACCGCCAGCCCGGGGATCTCCGCCGTGCCGTCCAGCAGCCCCTGCAGCAGATCGAGTTGCTCGTCGGTACGGGCCGCGGCGGCCAGCGCCCGGGCCCAGGCCAGCTGGTGATCGCTGCCCGGCTCGGCCGCCCGCAGGTGCGCAAGGGTCGCGTCGGTCCAGGTCGCCAGCCCCTGCTCGCGCCACTTCGGCGCCGCGTACAGGTCCAGGGCCAGCTTCACCTGGCGGTGCAGCGACTGCACGACACCGATGTCCGACTCCTTGCCGACACCGGACAGCACCAGCGACAGGTAGTCACGGGTGGCCAGTTCGGCGTCCCGCGTCATGTCCCAGGCCGACGCCCACGACAGCGCACGCGGCAGCGACTCGGTGAAGTCCCCGAGGTGCTCGGTGACGACCTTCAGCGACTCCTCGTCCAGCCGGACCTTCGCGTACGACAGGTCGTCGTCGTTGAGCAGGACGACGGCCGGCCGCCGGGTGCCGACCAGCTCCGGTACGGCGGTCCGCGCACCGTCCACGTCCAGCTCGATCCGCCCGGTGCGCACCAGCTTGCCGTCCCGCAGCTCGTAGGAGCCGATCGCGATCCGGTGCGGCCGCAGCACCGGCTCGCCCTTCGCGCCGGCGGGCAGCGCCGGAGCCTCCTGCCGGACCGCGAACGAGGTGATCACGCCGTCCGCGTCGACCTCGATCTCCGGCCGGAGGATGTTGATCCCGGCCGTCTCCAGCCAATTCTTGGACCAGGTCTTCAGATCCCGCCCGCTGGTCTCCTCCAGCGCGCCCAGCAGATCGCTCAGCCGGGTGTTGCCGTAGGCGTGCGCCTTGAAGTAGCCCTGCACGCCCTTGAAGAACTCCTCCATGCCGACGTAGGCGACCAGCTGCTTGAGGACGCTGGCACCCTTGGCGTAGGTGATGCCGTCGAAGTTGACCAGCACATCGTCCAGATCGCGGATCTCGGCCATGATCGGGTGCGTGGAGGGCAGCTGGTCCTGGCGGTAGGCCCAGGTCTTCATGGAGTTGGCGAACGTCGTCCACGAGTGCGGCCACTTGCTGCCGGGCGCGTACGCCTGGCAGGCGATGGAGGTGTACGTGGCGAACGACTCGTTCAGCCACAGGTCGTTCCACCACTCCATGGTGACCAGGTCGCCGAACCACATGTGCGCCAGCTCGTGCAGGATCGTCTCCGCCCGCACCTCGTACGCCGCGTCCGTCACCTTCGAGCGGAAGACGTACTGGTCGCGGATGGTGACCGCGCCCGCGTTCTCCATCGCACCGGCGTTGAACTCCGGCACGAAGAGCTGGTCGTACTTCGCGAACGGGTAGGCGTAGTCGAACTTCTCCTGGAACCAGTCGAAGCCCTGCCGGGTGACCTCGAAGATCGCGTCCGCGTCCAGGTGCTCGGCCAGCGACGGGCGGCAGTAGATGCCCAGCGGCACCGACTGCCCGTCCTTCTCGTAGGAGCTGTGCACGCTGTGGTACGGGCCGACGATCAGCGCCGTGACATACGTCGAGATCCGCGGCGTCGGCTCGAAGCGCCAGACGGTTCCGCTCGGCTCCGGCGTCGGGGAGTTGGAGATCACCGTCCAGCCCTCCGGGGCCTTCACGGTGAACTGGAACGTCGCCTTCAGGTCGGGCTGCTCGAACGAGGCGAACACCCGCCGCGCGTCCGGCACCTCGAACTGGGTGTAGAGGTAGGCCTGCTGGTCCACCGGGTCCACGAACCGGTGCAGACCCTCGCCGGTGTTGGTGTACGCGCAGTCCGCGACGACCGTCAGCTCGTTGCGGCCGGCCGGCAGCCCGCGCAGCGCGATCCGCGAGTTTTCGAACACCTCGTCCGGATCGAGCGCGGCACCGTTGAGCACCACCTCGCGCACGGCCGGCGCCACCAGGTCGATGAAGGAGTCGGCGCCCGCCTCCGCGACATCGAACCGCACCGTCGTCGCGGACCGGTAGGTGCCGCCCTCCTGCGCACCGGAGAGGTCGAGATCGATCTCGTACGCGTCCACGGTCAGCAGCCGCGCCCGCGCCTGCGCCTCGTCGCGGGTCAGATTCGTGCCAGGCACCCGGTCATCTCCTTCGCATCGGTTGTCGCATCGGACTCTTCGGCCATCCTTCCACGGCACGGTCGTCACCTGATCGTGGGCAATGCTGACAGCGGCCACCGGGAAACGCGGCGTCCGATTCCCGCCGGTAATCGCCGCCCGCGCGGCCGAGGCTGGACGCATGACGACCTACACTCCGCTCCCCATCCCCGCCGCCGCCCTGAAGGAGCTCCGCGTCACCGACGACGCCGGGCGGCCCGTCGAGCCGTTCCTCGCCCGCGAGGACGGCGTCCCGGTGGACTGCGTGGGCAGTCTGCTGCGCTGCTGCCTGCGGGCGGCCCGGGCCGGCGAGCGGGTCGCGCTGGTGTCCTATGCGCCGCTGCGCCACTGGGCGGCCCGGACCGGGGCCGCTCCCGGCGCGTACGACGAGCAGGGGCCGGTGTTCATCCACGCCGACGAGTGCGGTGAGCCGGACGGGGGCGCCGCCGGCTACCCCCTCGCGCGGCCCGGAGCGCTGCGGACCCTGCGCCGCTACAACGCCCGGGGGCAGATCGTCGGCGGGCGGCTCCTGGAGATCCCCCAGGACGCCGAGGCCGGCCTCGACGCGGCCTTCGACGCGGCCTTCGCCGACCCGGAGGTGGCGCTGGTGCACGTACGCGCCGTGGAGTACGGCTGCTTCCTGTTCGAGGTCCGGCCGGCCGGCTGACCGCCTCGCACCCCGAACGCGCGCGTGCCCGTACGGAACGGGGGTCCGTACGGGCACGCGCCGGTGCTCGGGGGCGGTCAGCCGCGCAGCTCCGCGGCGACCAGCTCCGCGATCTGGACGGCGTTCAGCGCCGCGCCCTTGCGGAGGTTGTCGTTGGACAGGAACAGCGCCAGGCCGTTGTCGACGGTCTCGTCCCGGCGGATCCGGCCCACGAAGGACGCGTCCTGGCCGGCGGCCTGGAGCGGGGTGGGCACGTCACTGAGGGCGACGCCGGGGGCGCCGGCCAGCAGCTCCTGGGCGCGCGCCGGGCTGATCGGACGCGCGAAGCGGGCGTTGACCTGCAGCGAGTGGCCGCTGAAGACCGGGACGCGGACGCAGGTGCCGGACACCTTCAGCTCCGGGATGTCCAGGATCTTGCGGCTCTCGTGGCGGAGCTTCTGCTCCTCGTCGGTCTCGTTCAGACCGTCGTCGACGATCGAGCCGGCCATCGGCAGGACGTTGAAGGCGATCGGGCGGACGTACTTGTCCGGCTCGGGGAACTCCACGGCCGAACCGTCGTGGGTCAGCTTGGTGGCGTCCTGCTCGACCACCTTGCGGACCTGGCCGTCCAGCTCGTCCACTCCGGCCAGACCGCTGCCGGAGACCGCCTGGTAGGTGGAGACGACGAGCGAGACCAGACCGGCCTCGTCGTGCAGCGGGCGCAGCACCGGCATCGCGGCCATGGTCGTGCAGTTCGGGTTGGCGATGATGCCCTTGGGGCGGTCCGTGATCGCCTGCGGGTTGACCTCGGAGACGACCAGCGGGACCTCGGGGTCGCGGCGCCAGGCGGAGGAGTTGTCGATCACGACGGGGCCCGCGGCGGCGACCTTCTCCGCCAGCGCCTTGGACGTCGCGCCGCCGGCCGAGAACAGGACGATGTCGAGCCCGGAGTAGTCGGCGGTGGCCGCGTCCTCGATCGTGATCTCGGTGTCCTGCCACGGCAGGGTGCGTCCGGCGGACCGGGCCGAAGCGAACAGCCGCAGCTGCTCGACCGGGAAGTTCCGCTCGGCGAGAATGCCCCGCATCACGCCGCCGACCTGTCCGGTGGCTCCGACGATTCCGACCCTCATGGGACTCCTTCTTTCTGGCCTGGCTTTGGTGACTGCTCCAGAACACCTGCTCAGTAGTGCCTCCATCATGTGTGTGACACCCGTCGCCTTGTCCAATCCATTCCAGTCTGTGGAGGGCCGGGGCGCCAATTGGGCACACAGCGTGCCGCACTCGTGACGGTGTGTTCCCGTCACAGCGGCGCGTGGCACTCCTGATACCCCGCGGGGTGAACGCGCGGTGACCGCCGGCCGCACCCCCGGGCAGGGCTCCGTGACCGGCCGGTGGCCGGCAGATCCCTGTGCGGTGATGGGTTCCCCGCGTTGCGGTGGCGTTCACGCGCAGGTCACTCCGGATGCCAACGATCCCTGGTGACAGGGCAGTTGTGCGGCTGGAGGACGACGAGCGGTCGCACTCCCGCCACCACTGGTCCCGGCCGCCTTTGCGTTCGCACTCGGGGAGCCTCGCGTATGTCCCGTATACGGTCCGCCGCCACTCTCGACCGCCGTACGTTCCTCGCCGCCACCGGCGCCGTCGGCGCCGCCACCGGGCTGGGCCTCGCCTTCGGCGTCGGCCCCGACCGGGCGGCGCAGGCCGCTACCGTCACCCCCGGCCCGGCCCCGGCCGCGCCCATCGCCGTCGACGCCCCCGCCGTCCCCCGCGTGCCGTACGCCAGGGGCACCACCCTCGGCACGGCCGCCGCCCCGCGCGGCAGCGGAGGCTACCGCCGGCTCGCCGACGGCCCCGGCTGGGACCGGGTCGTGCGCGCCGAGCTGGCCGCCGCCCACGGCGGGCGCGAGGGGCGGCGCACCGCGCTGGCGTCGTTCGTGCAGTTCACCGATCTGCACCTGGTCGACGTGCAGAGCCCGCTGCGCTACGAGTACCTGCGCTCCGAGACCGCGAGCGCCTGGCGGCCGCAGGAGGCGCTGTCCGTCGCCGGTGTCGTCTCGCTGATCGAGCGGGTCAACGCGCTGCCCGGCGGGCCCGCCACCGGCGCCCCGCTGTCCTTCGTGATGACCACCGGCGACAACACCGACAACAACTCCAAGCTGGAGCTCCAGTGGTTCCTGACCGCGATGAGCGGCGGCCGGATCACCCCCAACTCCGGTGACCCGCGCCGCTACGAAGGCGTCCAGGACAGCGGGCTGAAGCTGTACTGGCAGCCGGACAGCGCACTGCGCGACGCCGACAAGCAGCTGGGCTTCCCGCGGCTGCACGGGTTCCTGGATGCGGCCATCCGCACGGTCCACAGCCCCGGGCTGCGGCTGCCCTGGTACTCCACGGTCGGCAACCACGACTCGCTGCCCGGCGGGTGCTACGCGCCCGGTGACCCCTTCTGGACCGAGGTCGCCACCGGGGGCCGCAAGCTGGAGACGCTGCCGTCCGCGGAGGCCGCCAAGGTGTGGAAGGCGGTCAAGAACGGCCTCGACCCCAAGGGCGAGGACTTCAAGCGGCTGCTGAAGAGCCATGCCCGGCAGGCCCGGAACGTCACCCCCGACCCGCGCCGGGCCCCCTTCACCCGCGCCGAGTACCTGCGCGCCCACCTCGACCCGGCGCACACCGGCCCCGGCCCGCACGGCCACGGCTACTCCGCCGCGGACCTGGAGCACAACCGCCTCTACTACACCTTCCGGGTCTCCGACGACGTCCTCGGCATCAGCCTGGACACCACCGACCCCGGCGGCCACTACACCGGCTCGGTCGGCGAGGCCCAACTGCGCTGGCTGGAGCGGACGCTGAAGCAGAACGAGCGGGGCGAGAAGGCCCATGTGCTGGTCTTCAGCCACCACACCAGCAAGACCATGAACAACACCCGCCCCGACCCGGCCCGCCCGCACGAGAAGCGGTACGGCGGCGCGGAGCTGGTCGAGCTGCTGGCCGCCCATCCCTCGGTCGTCGGCTGGATCAACGGCCACAGCCACAAGAACGACATCACCGCGCACGGCACCTTCTGGGAGGTCTCCACCGCCTCGCACATCGACTTCCCGCAGCTGGCCCGGGTCATCGAGCTGGTGGACAACCACGACGGGACGCTGTCGCTGATCACCACGCTGGTGGAGTCGGCCGCCCCGCACCGCACGGACTTCGCCGACCTCTCGCAGACCGGGCTGGCGGCCCTCTACCGCGAGCTGTCCTTCAACGCGCCCGCGGCCCGTACGGACCTGGTGGGCACGGCCCGGGACCGCAACGTCGAGCTGCTGCTCAAGCGGCGCTGACGGGCACGGACGGAGCCGGGAGCCCGGGGCGTGCGCTGGGGCCTGCCCCATGGGCGCTAGCGCGGCAGCGCCACGACATACGCGCTCGGCTCCCGTTCCGGCGCCGCCATCAGGGCGGTGCGGACCACCGCGGCGTGCTCCGCGGGGGCCTCGCGCAGGGTGCGCGGCAGGCAGCGGACGACGGTGATGCCCAGCCGCTCCAGATGCTCGCGCTTGTGGTCGAAGGCCGAGTGCAGCGGGTCCTCCTCGGGGCGTGGGGCACGGGTGTCGATCTCCAGGGCCACCCCGTGCTCCGGCCAGTAGGCGTCCACGCCGCCCAGGTGCGGTCCGCCCGGCAGCCGCAGGTCGACGTTCCACAGCGGCTCGGGCAGGCCGTGCTCGCGCACCATGGCGTACAGCCGCTGCTCGGCCAGCGCCCGGCCCTCGGCGAGCAGGGCGTCGACCGCGTCCACCACATGCGGCCGGGTCAGCAGCCGCGCCCGGCTCAGCTCCCGTACCACCGCGCTCGCCTCGCTGTGGCCGCCGCGCACCGCCTCGGTCAGCAGCCGGCGCACCGCCGCGGCGTCGTTGAGCCCGGTGACCGCGTCGGCCAGCGCGCGGGGCACCGGCGCCGTCGGCACGCCGGTGACCTGCTGCGGTACCGGCAGGTCACCGGCCCGTACGACCTGCGCGAAACCGGTCGAGCGCAGCCGCCGGGTGCGGGCCACCAGCACCTCGATGCGGTCCAGCACCAGCAGCGGGGGAGTCTCGGAGAAGCCGTGCAGGGCGAGCGCCGCCAGACCGGTGATCATCGCTTCGGGGGCGTCGCCGGACGCGGAGGGCTGGCGGGGCACGGACGGCCCCCGGTGGGCGGCGTACAGCAGCACCGCCTGCAGCCGCTCCTCGCTGGTGGGCGGCCCCGGGTGGAGCAGGTAGACGCCCGGCAGGACCTGCTGCCAGCAGCCGCCGGGGCGGCAGCGCTCGGTCAGTTCCGCGGCCGGGACGCCGTGCTCACGCAGCTGACGGGTGGTCAGCACCCGGCTGCGGAGCCCGGAGAGGTGCTGGAGGGGGAGGGGGGAGAGCGGGGTGTCGTGGTTCATGACCGCCAGATTCCCGCGCCCGCTCCGCCCCCTAACCGCTGTTACACGCCCGTACCTCGAACCGGACAATCCTGGGCTAAAGTACGGGCGTTCGACTGCCGAAAAGGGCTGGTGACAGCCGGGGTTACGGCCTGTTCCCGGCCGCCTCGTCACAAGCCTGTGCGCGCAGCGCACGGGCGAGGTCGTCCCGCTCCTCCAGCACCAGCCGGCGCAGCGCGGGCGCCGCCTGGGCGTGCGCCTCCAGCCAGCCGTCCGCGGCGTCCAGGGTGGCGGGCTCCACCAGCCACGCCGGGAACAGCCCGCGCACCACGTCCATCGCGATCTCGATGGACCGCTCCCGCCACACCCGCTCGATCGCCGCGAAGTAGTGCGGGGCGTACGGCGTCAGCAGCTCCCGCTGCCCGGGCTGCGCGAAGCCGGCGATGGTCGCCTCCACCAGGGCGTTGGACAGCGCGTCGGACTCCACCACCTCCGCCCACGCCTGCGCCTTGACCCCGGCGGAGGGGCGGGCCGCCAGGCAGCGCACCTGATGGCGCTTGCCGGAGGCGGTGTCGTCCCGGGCCAGCTCCGCGGCGATCACGTCCTCGTCCGCGACGCCGTGCGCGGCCAGCGGCTCCAGGAACGACCAGCGCAGCTCCTGGTCCACCTCCAGGCCGTCGATCTTCGCCGTGCCGTCCAGCAGGCCCCCCAGCAGCTGGAGGTCGGCGGGGGTGGTGGCGACCGCGGCGAAGTGCCGGGCCCAGGTCAGCTGGTGGTCGCTGCCCGGGTCGGCCAGCCGCAGCTCGTGCAGCGCGCCCTCGGCCAGCTCGCGGGCGGCCGCCTCGCGGCGGTCCGGCGCGCAGTAGTGCTCCAGCGCCGTCTGGGCCTGCCCGTGCAGCGACTGCAGCACGCCGATGTCGGTCTCCTGGCCGGCGAACCGCCGCACCAGGTCGAGGTAGTCGCGGGCCGGCATCAGCCCGTCGCGGGTCAGGCCCCACAGCGCCGCCCAGCACAGCGCCCGCGCCATCGGGTCGGTCAGATCGCCGAGCCGGGCCCGCAGCGTGGCCAGCGACCCCTCGTCGAACCGGACCTTGCAGTACGTCAGGTCCTCGTCGTTGACCAGGATCAGCTCGGGCCGCTCGGAGCCGGCCAGCTCCGGCACGGCCGTGCGCGGCCCGTCGACGTCCACCTCGGCGCGGGCGTAGCGCACCAGCGCCGAGTCCGCGTCCTGGCGGCGGTAGAGGCCCACCGCGACCCGGTGCGGCCGCAGCTCCGGCTGCTCCGGCGCCGCCTCCTGCAGGATGCTCAGCTCGGTGATCCGGTCATGTGCGTCATAAGTGACCTGAGGTGTCAGCGAGTTGACGCCCGCGGTCTCCAGCCAGGACCGCGACCAGGCCGCCATGTCCCGGCCCGACGTCTCCTCCAGCACCGCCAGCAGATCCGTCAGCCGGGTGTTGCCGTACGCGTGGCGCTTGAAGTAGCGCCGGGCGCCCTCCAGGAACGCGTCCTGGCCCACGTACGCCACCAGCTGCTTGAGCACCGCCGCGCCCTTGGCGTAGGTGATGCCGTCGAAGTTGAGCTTGGCGTCCTCCAGGTCGCGGATGTCGGCGGTGACCGGGTGGGTGGAGGGCAGCTGGTCGGCGCGGTAGGCCCAGGACTTGCGGCGGTTGGCGAAGGTGATCCAGCCGCCGGTGAAGCGGGTCGCCTCCACCTGCGCGAAGGCGCCCATGAAGTCCGCGTAGGACTCCTTGAGCCACAGGTCGTCCCACCACTGCATGGTGACCAGGTCGCCGAACCACATGTGCGCCATCTCGTGCAGGATGACGTTGGCCCGGCGCTCGTAGGACGCCTCGGTCACCTTCCCGCGGAAGACGAACTCCTCGCGGAAGGTGACACAGCCCGGGTTCTCCATCGCGCCGAGGTTGTACTCCGGCACGAACGCGGTGTCGTACTTCCCGAAGGGGTAGGGGAAGTCGAAGTGCTCGTGGAAGAAGTCCAGGCCCTGCTTGGTGACGGTGAAGACGTCGTCGGCGTCGAAGTGCTTGGCCAGCCCCTTGCGGCACAGCGCGCCCAGCGGGACGACCAGCTCGGTGCCGTCCTCGAAGGTGCGGCGGTAGCTGTCGGTGACGTAGTGGTACGGGCCGGCGACGACGGCCGTGATGTACGTGGAGATCGGCTGGGTCCGCGCGAAGCGGTGCGCGCCGGCCTCGGCGTCGCCCTCCTGGGCGCCGTTGCTGAGCACCACCCACCCCTCGGGGGCGGTCACCTCGAAGGTGAACGGGGCCTTCAGGTCGGGCTGTTCGAAGTTGGCGAACACCCGGCGGGCGTCGGCCGGCTCGTACTGGGTGTAGAGGTAGACCTCGCCGTCCTCGGGGTCGACGAAGCGGTGCAGCCCCTCGCCGGTGCGGCTGTAGGCGCACTGCGCGTCGACGACGAGGGTGTTCTCGGCGGCCAGGCCGTCCAGCGCGATCCGGGTGCCGTCGAAGACCTTCGCGGGGTCCAGCTCCCGGCCGTTGAGGGTGACGGAGGTGACCGACGGCGCCAGCAGGTCCGCGAAGGTCGACGCGCCCGGCTCGGCGCAGCGGAAGCGGATGGCCGTACGGGACCGGAACGTGGCCGCGGCCTGCCCCTGCTCGACCGCTGAGCGGACGTCGAGCGCCACGTCGTAGGCGTCGACGCTCAGCAGCCGACCCCGCTCACGTGCCTCGTCCCGGGACAGATTCTCACCTGGCACGACGTGACTCCCTCGTCCTCGTCTCGAATATCGAACACGGGGAATCATGGCACGCCCGCCGACGGTTGAACCTGCCACCGGAGCGCACGACCGAGAACCGACGCAGCACGGCTTGCCTGAGGAGACGAGACCCTTGTCCGAAACCGCGAAGACCCCGGCAGATTTCTGGTTCGACCCCCTGTGCCCCTGGGCCTGGCTGACCTCCCGCTGGATGCTGGAGGTGGAGCGGGTCCGCCCGGTCGAGGTGCGCTGGCATGTGATGAGCCTGGCCGTTCTCAACGAGGACAAACTCGACACGCTGCCGGAGGAGTACCGCGAGAACATGCGCCCGGGCGGCAAGGCATGGGGCCCGGTCCGGGTGGTCGTCGCCGCCCAGCAGCTGCACGGCGACGAGGCCGTCGGCCGGCTCTACACCGCGCTCGGCACCCGCTTCCACAACGAGGGCCTCGGGGTGAACCCCGAGAGCATCGCCGCCGCCCTCGAAGACGCCGGCCTGCCCGCCGACCTGATCGAGTACGCCGACAAGGACACCTACGACGCGCAGCTGCGCGCCTCCCACAAGGAGGGCATCGACCTGGTCGGCCAGGAGGTCGGCACCCCGGTCATCGCGGTGCCCGGCTCCGACGGCGCCAGGATCGCCTTCTTCGGCCCGGTCGTCACCCCGGCCCCCAAGGGCGAGCAGGCCGCCAAGCTGTGGGACGGCACGCTGATGGTGGCGTCGATACCCGGCTTCTACGAGATCAAGCGGACGCGGACCCAGCCGCCGGTCTTCGACTGAGACGAGACGCCCCGCGCGCCGGGGGCGCATGGGCGAGGCCCCACGAGTCATGTCCTCGTGGGGCCTCGCCGTTACTCCGCCCGCCCGGCGAAAGGTGAGAAGACGATCACGAGGCGGGACGCATCCTGGGCGCGCTACGGCGCCAGCAGCAGGTTGTTGGCGCGCTCCTTGGCGGCCGTGTAGCGCTTGGCGACGTCCTGCCAGTTGACGACCTGCCACATGGCCTCGATGAAGTCCACCTTCTGGTTCTTGTACTGCAGGTAGAAGGCGTGCTCCCAGGCGTCGAAGACCAGGATCGGCACCGAGCCCTGGCCGACGTTGCCCTGGTGGTCGTAGATCTGCTCGACGATCAGCCGGCCGGTCACCGGCTCGTAGGCCAGCACGCCCCAGCCGGAGCCCTGGGTGGTGGCCGAGGCCCTGGTCAGCTGGGCCTTGAACTTGGCGAAGGAGCCGAAGGACTCGGCGAGCGCGTCGGCCAGCTCGCCCACGCCGTCCTTCTCCAGCGGCTCACCGCCGCCGTCGCCGGTCATGTTGTGCCAGTAGATGCTGTGCAGGATGTGGCCGGAGAGGTGGAACGCGAGGTTCTTCTCCAGGCCGTTGATGCTGCCCCACTGGTCCTTGTCGCGGGCCTCGGCGAGCTGTTCGAGGGTGTCGTTGGCGCCCTTCACATACGCCGCGTGGTGCTTGTCGTGGTGCAGCTCGATGATCTCGGGGCTGATGACCGGCGCCAGCGCCGCGTAGTCGTAGGGGAGTTCCGGAAGTGTGTAGGTCGCCATGCCGATCCCGCCTCCAAGCTGCGTACATGCAGTAGTAGCAGTGCAGTAGTTGCGATCTATGTGCAAGAGCACGCTATCAGCAGGAATGATCTCCGGTCGGTTGCGGGGAGTTTCCTGGTCCCAAAGACGGAGGCGGGGGGGGGCACGGGGGAGAAGTTCCACCCAGCCCCCGGGGGGCTACCCCGTTGGAGGGGGTTGGCGGGCGGCCATCTCGTGGAAATCCGCCACGGACCTTTGGTCGAGCAGAA